>JACCXW010000486.1 GCA_013696785.1 Geodermatophilaceae bacterium
CGAGGCCGGCCGGGCAGCCGCCGAATCACCCGTTAACGAGGATGCAGCCGAGCCGTCCGCAATTGAAGCTCCCGTCGTTGATGCCTCCGGCGATGCTGCCGGCGGTGCTCCTGTCGATGCGACCTCAGTCGAGGCGGCGGTGGCAGCGCCCGTCGCGGAGCAGGCCGGTCCCGCCTTCGATCCCGCGCAGGCATCCGCAGCCGGCGCGCCCGAAGCTGGCACCCCCGAGGCGGGCACCCTCCCCCGGGCCGACACACCCGAGGCCGACACACCCAGGGTCGACACAGCACCGGAAGCAGCTCCCGCGGCTGGGCCGGACGCCGTCGCCGCGGCCGAGACCACCGAGGCGCCGACGGCTACGGAGCCGGCTCCCGAGGCAGAACGGACGGAGGGCTGATCCATGCTGATACCCCGCAGGATCAAGCACCGCAAGCAGCACCACCCCAGCCGGCGCGGCGCGGCCAAGGGCGGGACCCAGGTGAGCTTCGGTGAGTACGGCATCCAGGCACTGGAGTCGGCGTACGTGACGAACCGGCAGATCGAGTCCGCCCGTATCGCCATGACCCGACACATCAAGCGCGGCGGCAAGGTGTGGATCAACATCTACCCCGACCGTCCGCTGACGAAGAAGCCGGCGGAGACCCGGATGGGTTCCGGCAAGGGTTCACCGGAATGGTGGATCGCCAACGTCAAGCCCGGCCGGGTGATGTTCGAGCTGGCCGGTGTCACCGAGCCGGTGGCCCGTGAGGCGATGCGCCTGGCAATCCACAAGCTGCCGATGAAGTGCAAGTTCGTCTCCCGTCAGGGTGGTGAAAGCTGATGGCCGCCGGAACCGCCGCGTCGGACCTGCGCGAGCTGCGTGAGGACGAGCTCGTCCTTCGGTTGCGTGAGTCGAAGGAAGAGCTGTTCAACCTGCGCTTCCAGGTCGCGACCGGGCAGCTGGACAACAACCGTCGGCTGCAGACGGTCCGGCGTGAGATCGCCCGGATCTACACGATCATGCGCGAGCGCGAGCTCGGCCTGTCCATTGCGCCGGGTGAGTGAGCCAGATGAGTGAGGAAGCGGCATTGAGCGAGCCAACAAGTGCGCCAAGTAGGAATTTCCGCAAGACACGTGAGGGTCTCGTCGTCAGCGACAAGATGGACAAGACCGTCGTCGTCGCCGTCGAGGACCGCATCCAGCACGCGCTGTACCGCAAGACGATCCGGCGTACGACGAAGCTCAAGGCGCACGACGAGGAGAACGCTGCCGGCGTCGGTGACCGGGTGCTGCTGATGGAGACCCGGCCGATGTCGGCGACCAAGCGGTGGCGCGTGGTCCAGGTCCTGGAGAAGGCACAGTAGTTGCCGGTAACCGCACCGGTTTCGTAAGTCCAGGTAGTCCGAATGTTCAGGAGCTAAGCAGTGATTCAGCAGGAGTCGCGACTTCGGGTCGCCGACAACACCGGAGCCAAGGAGATCTTGTGCATCCGCGTGCTCGGCGGCTCGGGACGGCGCTACGCCGGGATCGGTGACGTCATCATCGGCACCGTCAAAGACGCCCTCCCCGGGGCCGGCGTCAAGCGTGGCGACGTCGTCCGGGCCGTCGTCGTACGCACGACGAAGGAGCGCCGGCGCCCTGACGGCTCCTACATCCGCTTCGACGAGAACGCCGCCGTACTGATCCGCGACGGCGGTGGCGAGCCGCGCGGAACGCGCATCTTCGGCCCGGTCGGCCGCGAGCTGCGCGACAAGAGGTTCATGCGGATCATCTCCCTCGCCCCGGAGGTGTTGTAGCCATGTCCACGGCAGCGAAGTCCATGAAGATCAAGAAGGGCGACACCGTCCTCGTCATCAACGGCAAGGACAAAGGCGCCAAGGGCAAGGTGATGGCGGCCTATCCCGAGAAGCAGCGGGTACTCGTCGAGGGCGTGAACCGGATCAAGAAGCACACCCGGATCACCTCCACCCAGCGCGGAGCCCAGCAGGGCGGAATCGTCACCCAGGAGGCGAGCATCCACGTCAGCAACGTGATGGTGATCGACAACGACGGCAAGCCGGCCCGGGTGGGCTACCGCAAGGACGACGACGGCCGCAACGTGCGTGTCTCGCGGCGAAACGGTAAGGACCTCTAGTCATGACGACCACAGAGCAGCGGGAGATCCCGCGGCTGAAGCAGCGCTACCGCGCCGAGATCTCCCCGGCGTTGCTGGAGCAGTTCAGCTTCGGCAACGTGATGCAGGTCCCGCGGGTGACCAAGATCGTCGTGAACATGGGGGTCGGCGAGGCAGCTCGAGACGCCAAGCTGATGGACGGTGCCGTCCGCGACCTGACCGCCATCACGGGCCAGAAGCCGCAGGTGCAGAAGGCCCGTAAGTCGGTCGCGCAGTTCAAGCTGCGCGAGGGGATGCCCATCGGCGCGAAGTGCACGCTGCGCGGCGACCGGATGTGGGAGTTCCTCGACCGGCTGCTCACCCTGGCGCTGCCCCGCATTCGCGACTTCCGCGGCCTGTCGCCGCAGCAGTTCGACGGGAACGGCAACTACACGTTCGGCCTGACCGAGCAGTCGATGTTCCACGAGATCGACGTGGACCGGGTCGACCGCCAGCGCGGGATGGACATCACCATCGTCACAACCGCTACCAACGACGACGAGGGGCGGGCGCTGCTTCGGCAACTCGGCTTCCCGTTCAGGGAGAACTGAGCAGATGGCGAAGAAAGCGCTGGTCAACAAGGCCAACAAGAAGCCGAAGTACGCCGTACGCGGCTATCGCCGTTGCCAGAAGTGCGGCCGGCCCCGCGCGGTCTTCCGCACGTTCGGGCTGTGCCGGATCTGCATGCGCGAGATGGCACATGCGGGCGAACTTCCCGGCATCACGAAGAGCTCCTGGTAACGCAACCATCCTCCCTTCGCCGTAGGCCCGACCGGGAACCCCGGCGAGAAAGGCACCACACACCATGACCATGACCGACCCGATCGCAGACATGCTCACCCGGCTGCGCAACGCGAACTCCGCGTACCACGACCAGGTCTCGATGCCGCATTCCAAGCTCAAGGTGCACGTGGCCGAGATCCTGCAGCAGGAGGGCTACATCGGCGGCTTCACCACCAGCGACGCGCCGGAAGGCCAGGTCGGCAAGGTGCTGACGCTGGACCTGAAATACGGCCCGAACCGTGAGCGCAGCATCGCCGGGCTGCGCCGCGTGTCCAAGCCCGGCCTGCGGGTCTACGCGAAGTCGACCGGGCTGCCCAAGGTGCTCGGCGGGCTGGGCGTGGCGATCATCTCGACGTCGACAGGCCTGTTGACCGACAAGCAGGCCAACAAGCGCAGGGTGGGCGGGGAAGTCCTCGCCTTCGTCTGGTAGGCGAGGAGCACATGTCACGAATCGGAAGACTCCCCATCCCCGTGCCCAACGGTGTCGACGTGTCCATCGACGGACGCGCGGTCACCGTGAAAGGCCCGCGCGGGACGCTGCAGCACACCGTGGCCGAGCCGATCGAGGTACGCCGCGCAGACGACGGACAGCTCCAGGTCACCCGGCCCGACGACGAGCGGGTGAGCCGCTCGCTGCACGGACTGTCGCGGACGCTGATCGCCAACATGGTCGTCGGCGTCACCGACGGGTACTCCAAGGCACTGGAGATCGTCGGCGTCGGTTACCGCGTTCAGGCTCGCGGCAGTGACCTGGAGTTCGCGCTGGGCTTCAGCCACCCCGTGCACATCCCGGCGCCCGAGGGCATCCAGTTCACCGTGCTGGCGCCGACGCGGTTCACCGTGTCCGGCATCGACAAGCAGCAGGTGGGCGAGGTCGCGGCCAAGATCCGCAAGCTGCGCAAGCCCGACCCGTACAAGGGCAAGGGTGTTCGCTACCAAGGCGAAGTCGTTCGCCGCAAGGTCGGAAAGACGGGCAAATAGTGACAACCAACATTTCGAGCCAACGACGACATGGTCGGGCGCGCCGGCACTTTCGGCTGCGCAAGAAGGTCAGCGGTACGCCGCAGCGCCCTCGGCTGGTCATCAACCGGTCGACCCGGCACATCCACGCGCAGATCGTCGACGACGACGCCGGGCGTACCCTGGTCGCGGCTTCCAGCATGGACGCGACCATCCGCGGTGGCGACGGAGACAAGTCGGCCCTTGCGACCAAGGTGGGCGAGCTGATCGCCAGCCGGGCCAAGGACGCCGGCATCACCGCGGTTGTCTTCGACCGGGGTGGCAACCGCTACCAGGGCCGGATCGCCGCGCTCGCAACCGCAGCCCGCGAGGGTGGTTTGGACTTCTGATGTCACGACTCTCAGCCCAGCGCAAGACGATGAGGAGCAACTAATGCCAGGACCGCAGCGCCGAGGCGGCACCGCGGGCGGTGGCGACCGTCGTGACCGCCAGGGCGGCGGCCGTGGCGGCCAGGCTCCGGAGAAGACCGCGCACATCGAGCGGGTCGTGGCCATCAACCGCGTCGCCAAGGTCGTCAAGGGTGGTCGCCGGTTCAGCTTCACCGCTCTCGTGGTGGTCGGTGACGGCGACGGAACTGTCGGCGTCGGCTACGGCAAGGCCAAGGAAGTGCCGGCGGCGATCGCCAAGGGGGTCGAGGAGGCGAAGAAGAACTTCTTCAAGGTGCCGCGCATCGCCTCGACCATCCCGCACCCGGTTCAGGGTGAGAAGGCCGCCGGCGTCGTGCTGTTGAAGCCGGCCAGCCCCGGTACCGGCGTCATTGCAGGCGGGCCCGTCCGGGCTGTCCTGGAGTGCGCCGGCATCCACGACGTGCTCTCCAAGAGCCTCGGGTCGTCCAATCCGATCAACATCGTGCACGCCACCGTCGCCGCCCTCAAGGCCCTCGTGCGCCCGGAGGAGGTCGCGGCCCGCCGCGGCCTGCCGCTGGAGGACGTCGCCCCGGCGGCGATGCTGCGCGCCCGTGCGGGTCAGGCCGTCTGATGTCCCGGCTCAAGGTGACCCAGATCCGATCGACGATCGGGCAGAAGAAGAATCAGCGCGAGACGCTACGGACGTTGGGGCTCAAGCGGATCCACGACGTCGTCGTACGCGATGACCGCCCGGAGGTGCGGGGCATGGTCAACACCGTGACCCACCTTGTGACTGTTGAGGAAGTCGACTGACATGCCTATCAAGGTCCATCACCTGCGCCCGGCTCCTGGCGCGCACAAGGCCAAGATCCGGGTGGGTCGAGGCGAGGCCGGTCGGCGCGGCAAGACCGCCGGTCGTGGCACGAAGGGCACGAAGGCCCGCTACCAGGTGCCCGCCCGGTTCGAGGGAGGGCAGACGCCGATCAACATGCGACTGCCGAAACTGAAGGGCTTCCGCAACCGGTTCGCCACGACGTACCAGGTCGTCAATGTGGAGCGGCTGGCGGTGCTGTTCCCCGACGGCGGCGAGATCGGCCCGGACGAGATGGTCGAAGCCGGCGCGGTCCGGGTGAATCAACTCGTCAAGGTGCTCGGTGACGGGGACCTCGGCGGCGTTACGCTGCGGGTGACCGCGCACAAGTTCTCCGGCAGCGCCAGGGAGAAGATCACCGCAGCGGGGGGAACCGTCACCGAGCTGTAATTCCGGCCAGCGGCCGGGCCCGGACTGACTGTTAGTCTCAGACCACAGGGCGCGCTGCCGCTTGTCCGGAAGCGCGGCCCTTCGACGATGACCGCGGCGTGCTACGCCGAAGCGCTAGCTGGAGGATCGTGTGCTCAGGGCGTTTGCATCGGCGTTCAGAACGCCTGACTTGCGCAAGAAGATTCTGTTCACTCTCGCCATCGTCGCGGTCTACCGGCTTGGCTCCAACATCCCTGGTCCCGGTGTCGCCTACGGCAACCTGAACAAGTGCCTGGTCGACGCCCAGAACGGCGCGCAAGCCGACCTTTACTCGCTGGTCAATCTCTTCAGCGGCGGGGCGCTGCTGCGGCTGTCGGTCTTCGCGCTGGGCATCATGCCCTACATCACTGCCAGCATCATCGTGCAGCTGCTCGTCGTCGTGATCCCGCGATTCGAGCAATTGAAGAAGGAAGGGCAGTCCGGCCAGGCGAAGCTGACGCAGTACACCCGCTACCTGACGATCGGGCTCGCGATCCTGCAGTCCACCGGCATCGTGGCCCTCGCCCGCAGCGGTCAGCTCTTCCCCGGTTGCAGTCTTCCGCTGATCCCGAACGATTCGGTCTTCACCCAGGTCACCCTCGTCATCACGTTGACAGCCGGCACCGCGGTGATCATGTGGCTCGGCGAGTTGCTGACCGAAAAGGGTGTCGGCAACGGCATGTCGGTGCTGATCTTCACCTCGATCGCCGCACGGATGCCGGCCGAGGGCGGCAACATCCTCCAGGTCCGCGGCGGGTTCGTCTTCTTCCTGGTCTGCCTGCTGGGTCTGGTGATCATCACGTCGGTGGTCTACGTCGAGCAGGCGCAACGGCGGATCCCGGTGCAGTACGCCAAGCGAATGGTCGGCCGGCGGATGTACGGCGGTACGTCGACGTACCTGCCGTTGAAGGTGAACCAGGCCGGTGTCATCCCGGTGATCTTCGCCAGCTCGCTGCTCTACCTGCCGCAGCTGATCCAGCAACTGCAGGGTGACCAGACCGGGGCGATCTCGCGGTTCATCAACGACAACCTGCTGAACCAGTCCAGCCCGGTGCACATCGGCGTCTACTTCGCGCTGATCGTCTTCTTCACGTACTTCTACGTGTCGATCACGTTCAACCCCGAGGATCGTGCCGACGACATGAAGAAGTACGGCGGCTTCATCCCGGGTATCCGTCCAGGGCGGCCGACCGCTGAGTACCTGAGCTATGTCTTGTCGCGGATCACGCTGCCCGGCTCGCTGTACCTCGGCACCGTGGCAGTGCTCCCGAACCTGCTGCTCTCGGTGACCGCCAACGGCACCACCGCGGCACAGAACTTCCCGTTCGGCGGTGTCGCCGTGCTGATCATGGTCGGCGTCGGCCTGGAGACGGTGAAGCAGATCGAGAGCCAGCTCCAGCAGCGCAACTACGAAGGGTTTCTCCGCTAGTGAAGTTGCGGGTGGTCCTGGTTGGGCCGCCGGGGGCGGGAAAAGGAACGCAGGCTCAATTCCTGTCCGCCCAGTTCGACATCGTCCAGATCTCCACCGGCGACATCTTCCGGGCGAACGTCGGCAATGGCACCAAGCTCGGCCTCGAGGCGAAGAAGTACATGGATGTCGGCGACCTGGTCCCGGACAGCGTCACCATCGCGATGGTGAACGATCGGCTGGCCGAGGACGACGTACGGCACGGGTTCCTGCTGGACGGCTTCCCCCGAAACGTCGAGCAGGCTGCCGCGCTGGACGGCCTGCTTGAGGAGCTCGGCAGTGGGCTCGACGCGGTGTTGGAGATGCAGGTCGACAACGACGAGATCGTCCGCCGGTTGGCGGGTCGGCGTACCTGTCACGGCTGCGGCCAGATCTGGCACGTCGACTACGACCCCACCAAGGTCGAGGGTGTCTGCGACACCTGCGGCGGTGAGCTGTACCAGCGTGAGGACGACCAACCGGCGACGATCCGGCGCCGCCTCGAGGTCTACGACGAGCAGACCTCGCCGCTGGTCAGCTACTACGCCGAGCGTGGCCTGCTGGTGGCGCTGTCGGCCACCGGCGACGTCGAGGGCGTGACCGCGCGGGCAATCGAGGCGCTCAAGCGCGCCACCGGCTGAGGGCAGGACTTCACCGTGTGGCTGGCAAAGCTGCGGAGACAGATGATCCAGATCAAGACCGACGACGAGATCGCGCTGATGCGTGAGGCCGGACTGGTGGTCGCGGGCGCCCTGCGGGCGGTTCGTGCCGAGGTCCAGGCCGGGGTGACCACGAAGGACCTCGACGAGGTCGCCGAGGGCTACATTCGCCAGCACGGTGCCACGCCGTCGTTCCTCGGCTACCACGGGTTCCCGGGCAGCATCTGCGCCTCGGTCAATGAGGAGGTCGTGCACGGCATCCCGCTGCCGACGAGGCGGCTGCGCGACGGCGACGTGATATCGATCGACTGCGGTGCGATCGTCGACGGCTATCACGGGGACGCCGCCGTCACGGTGCCGATCGGCGC
>JACCXW010000012.1 GCA_013696785.1 Geodermatophilaceae bacterium
ATTGGTGTCGGCGGTGTGATGGATCGTCGCCGCGATGAGCGTGTCGGCGTAGTCGGGGTCCCAGTCCATCAGGTTCTCGTCGGCTCCCCATGCCGCCCGGCTGTAGATGGCGGGCATCGGCAGGTCCCCAGCGGTGTCGACCGGTACGGCGGTGGCGACCGGGGCGGAATCCGCGGCCACCCGCTTCGGATCAATGAGAGTCAGGCGCAGATCAGTCGGGCTGCCGTCGGTGGGCAGTACCTCCAGCTCGATCCCGCTACTGGGGCCGGTCCAGTAGGCCGAGGTGCCGTCTCGGACGGCGCCCGCCTCGGGGTTCGGAGCGACCGCATCGTTGTCGGCGTCCAACCGGGTCCAGGCCGACCATCCGCGGTCGGGTGCCCGGGTCCGGATGCTGACCCTGACGTCGCGCACCGACGGGTCCGCTGCCCACGTAACGCCGACCGAGGAGAACTCCGCGACCTCCGGTCGCAGCACTCGCAGGGCCGGCTCCCCCGCATGATCTGGGCCGTTCTGAGTGCCTGGTTCGACGGTGCTGTTACCGGTCGGTCGGGTCAGCGAGCCGAACTCGATGTCCTGGACCGCAGGAGTCACTGCGGCGGCCTCGGGTGCGGGGGCGGCGGGTGAGGCCTGGGCGGCCGGGACCGCCAGCAGGCCGGCGCCGAGCACGACGCTGAAAACCAGCGCGCCCCGGGACGCCTGTGAAAAGGAGGGCAGGTATTGCCTGGAGCGCACGATGAGGTCTCCGTGAAAATGTTGTTGCTGGGGCTGGCGTGTCGCGTGGGGTTCCGGGCAACTATGACCCATGCTGGTGTGTTTGCACACCCTTTGGCGATTCCCGGCAGCTTTCCCGCGGCCAGGTCGGGCCTCAAGCTGGGTCGACGCTGCTCGCCAACGCCTCGTGCACGCCAACCGACCACGCGGGCAGCGGGGTCAGCCCGGCGGCGATCCAGGACGCATTCGACAGCACCGAGAACGCGGGCCGTGGGGCCGGGCGGACGACCTCGCTGCTCGTCGCCGCGAGCACCCGGTCGGGGTCGGCGCCGGCCGCGGCGAAGATCGTCCGCGCCAGCTCGTGCCAGGTGGCCTCCCCCGCGCCTGTGCAGTGATAGCGACCCGGCCGAGCCTCGGAGCCGGCCAGTTCGATCAGGCCTGCGGCCAGGTGCCCGGCCCACGTCGGTGAGCCCAGCTGGTCGGTGACCACGGCCACGGTCGGCTGCTCCCGCTCCAGCCGGAGCATGGTGGTGAGGAAGTTGCGCCCATGGGCGGCGTACACCCACGCCGTGCGGACGACGTACGAGTCCGGATCGGCGATGAGGACCGCCCGCTCGCCGGCCAGCTTCGTCCTTCCGTACGCCGTGCGAGGTCCGGTCGGATCGTCGGGTTCGTACGGCGTCGTCGAGTCTCCGGGGAACACGTAGTCGGTGGACACGTGCAGCAGCCGACCACGTCCTCGGACGGTCTCGGCCAGCCAACCGGGGGCTGCGGCGTTCACAACGGCGGCGGCGGGCTCGTCGGTCTCGGCGGCGTCGACGGCGGTGTACGCCGCGGCGTTGACGACCACTGCATCGTCTCCGCCGGCTGCGAGCCAGTCATCGACGACTCCGCGGACCGCGCTCTCCTCGCGGAGGTCGAGGTCGGCCCGCGAAAGGGCCACCACCTCCTGCCCGCCGAGCTGCCGTACCAGGTCGCGACCGAGCTGGCCGCCTGCCCCGGTGATGAGCCAGCGCGTCATGCCTTGAGTGGTTCCCACCATGCACGGTTTTCGCGATACCACTGGACGGTCTCGGCCAGACCGTCCTCGAAGGCCACCCGCGGCTCGTAGCCCAATGCCGCGAGCTTGCTGTGGTCGACGGAGTAGCGGCGGTCGTGACCGAGCCGGTCCTCGACGTAGTCGACCCGGTCCCAGTCCGCGTCGCATGCCTCCAGCAAGAGCGCGGTGAGTTCTTTGTTCATCAGCTCCCGCCCGCCGCCGATGTTGTAGAACTCGCCAGGCGCACCCCGCTGGAGCACGAGCGCGATGCCGTGGCAGTGGTCGTCGACGTGCAGCCAGTCGCGGATGTTCAGACCGTCGCCGTACAGGGGGACGTTCTTCCCGTCGATCAGGTTCGTGACGAACAACGGGATGACCTTCTCGGGGTACTGGTACGGCCCGTAGTTGTTGGAGCAGCGGGTGACCGAGACATTGAGGCCGTACGTCGTCGCGTACGCGCGGGCGATCAGGTCGGCACCGGCCTTGGCGGCCGAGTACGGCGAGTTCGGCTCCAGGATGTGGTCCTCGCGCCAGGATCCGATCGGGATGCTGCCGTAGACCTCGTCGGTGGAGACGTGGACGACGCGTGGGATGTCGTGCCGCAACGCCGCCTCGAACACCTGCTGGGCGCCAAGCACGTTGGTCAACACGAACTCGTTGGCGCCGGTGATCGAGCGGTCCACATGGGACTCGGCGGCGAAGTTGACGATCGCATCATGCCCTGGCAGCGCCGCGTCGAGATCTTCGGCCGAGACGATGTCACCCTTGACGAACCGGTACCGGTCGAGCGCCTCGACCGGCGCGAGATTCGCGAGGTTGCCGGCGTAGGTGAGCTTGTCCAGAACGGTCACCTCGGCATCCTCGAGGCCGGGGTAACCACCCTGGAGCACGGTGCGGACGAAGTGCGAGCCGATGAAGCCGGCACCACCGGTGATGAGCAAGCGCATACCAGTCAGCCTACGGCGGCCAGTCGCCCGCTTCGCCTACCCCACCACCATGATCATGAGGCGGACACTCCGTGACAGGCCGACGGATGGCCTCATGATCATGAGGTTCCGGCGTCCCCTGCTAGCGGCCGAAGCCGCCGAGCTGTGGCGGGTCGTTCGGGCCGGCCAGATGGTTGTCGGGCGGCAGCACCAACACCAGCAGGTCGCGGCCGGGCGACTGGGACGCGTTCAGCCCGTTGCCGGCAAGGTAGGCGTCGCGCACCAGCACAGTCCCGCCGGAGTCAGCGACCTTCACCACCAGCTGCGCGACGTAATACGAGACCAGCAGGCCGCCGTCGGCGTCGATACCGAGCGTTCCGGGCAGATCGTCGCTGGCGGTGGCGACGTCACGCGGTGCGAAACCCATGACCAGCGACACCCTGCCGACGTTGTCAACTGCAAGAACCCCGTCCCGATTCGAGACGTAGACGGTCCCGTCGTTGCCAACCGCCATGCCAAACGGATAGGGCAGCCGCATTGACGAGGCCTGCAGCGGCATCTGGTCCCGCGGTAACGGTGGCTGCCCCTCCCCGGCGGTCGGGGTGTAGACGCCAACGATCCTGGTGAGCGTGCCGTCGGCATCAAGTCGCTGTATAGCGTCGTCGTCACAGAGGTACAGCGCGCCCTCCGCTCCGACGGCGGCCAGTGGCGCGTACCTCCACGTGAGAACGAGCTCCACCGGCAGCACCCGCCACTGACCGGCTGGATCTCGTGCGACCACCCGCTCCGGATCGTGGTCCCAGAGATAGATCGTGCCGTCGGGTGCCGTCGTCAGCAGCGAGGCGTCGGAACCCACCCGAGCGCTGTCCAGCGTTGGCAGGGCGATCGGCTCAAGCGCCCCCCGTCGCCGAGGATCGCCAGCCGCTGCTG
>JACCXW010000015.1 GCA_013696785.1 Geodermatophilaceae bacterium
CAACCGCGACGACCAGCTGAGCGGACGACACGGATGCCTCCGTCGGGGACCCAGCGGTCACGACCGGCGGCGCCGCGACCGGCTCCAGCGAAGGCCGGCTCGCCCAGGCAACCCCGGCTGCCAGCGCGGCTGACAGCAGCGCAACCAGGCACAGCACCGCCGCTCCCGGACGACCGGGGTCGAGCCGGATTCGATGGCCAGGAGTTCGTCCGGCGCCGGAGTCCTCCACACCCGCGCCCGAGGCACCATCCTCACCAGAGGCGGACGTATCGCCGACACCGGCGTCCGCGCCAGCCGTATCCCCGTCGCGACCGCCGAGGATGGTGAGCCGGCGTTCGACCGCAGCCGCGTCGGCAGCGACCGACCGCCGGGACCATGACACTGGGAGCACGACCCGACGCTAGGGACGGCACCCGACCGTTCCGCGTTGCCGCTTCGGCCTGTGGACGACGCGGGTGGCCTGTGGACAGTCCGCAAGACCGAGGGTCAGCGCCGGACGACCACCACTCCGAGCAGACCCGGCCCGACATGTGCTCCGACGACCGCACCGACCTCCGAGGCGTAAAGGTGGTGCAGATGGGGCACCCGAGCGCGCAGCCGGTCGGCCAGCCCGGCCGCTCTTTCCGCAGCGGCCAGATGCTGCACCGCGATGTCCACAGTGGACTCACCAGCAGCCTTGAGCGCCAACTCCTCCAACCGGGCCACCGCCTTACCCGCGGTACGCACCTTCTCCAACGGCACGATGCGGCCGTCGACGACGTGCAACAGCGGCTTGACGGCGAGCGCCGTACCAAGCCACGCCTGGGCGGCACCGATCCGACCGCCGCGGCGCAGGTGCTCCAAGGTGTCGACGTAGAACAGTGTCGTCGTACGGTCGACCGTCCGTTCGGCGATCGCCTCGACCTCGTCAAGGCTCGAACCGGCTCCGGCAGCCTCCGCGGCCGACAGTACGGCGAATCCCAGCCCCATCGCCGCCGAGCGGGAATCGACCACGCGGACCGCATCGGATCCGCATTCGGCAGCGGCGAGGCGCGCCGCGTCCCACGTACCCGACAGCTCGCTCGACAGGTGGACGCTGACGACACCGTCGGCACCATCGGCCAATGCCTTTCGGTAGGCCTCGGTGAAGTCCTCGGGAGTCGGCCGGGACGTCGTCACCGATGCTCGCCGGTCGGACAGGGCGCGAGCCAAATCGCTCGGAGTCACGTCGACGCCCTCGATGCCGGACTCACCGTTCAAGACGACGTACAGCGGGACGACCGTGACGCCCAGCTCCGCGGCCAGGCCGGTCGGCAGGTACGCCGTGGAGTCGGTGACGATGGCGACACGACCTGGCATGTGCGAAATCTAGTCCGCGTGTCCCCGTTGCCAGCCGGAATGACCCGCCAGTACGCCGGCGGGTGCCCCCGACGCACCCGCCCGTACGACGGCGCGTCGTGCGGCACGATTCCGGCGATCGGCAGGTCCGGCCCGAAATAGCGGATGCCGGCGACACAGCGCGACAGGTAGTGATCGGTCTGCGGCTGGGAGAGCATCCGCACCCGCCACCAGGTGGGGATTACCGCGGGCAGGTAGTCCATCCCGCCGACCGCCAGTACAACGGCGTCGCAGCGCGGCAGCAACAGGGACCACGACAGCGGATCCCGCGTCAGCGCCACCAGGCGTCACGGGCTGTCCAGCCGAACCCGGCGACGATGTCAGCGCGCGGCCAGTCGTGCGGCCATGACGTTGGGATACAGACCGGGGTGGGTAAGCGGCTCAGGACGTTGCGGCCCGTGGAAGGCGAGCGAGTCGGCCACGATCAGCACTCGCGGCGTCATCAGCGCCCGGATCTGTCGACGCCCGCCTCGGCGTCCGGCGGGACCGGGATCTCCTCCTCGGCTTCCTCAGGTTCCTCCGCATCGACGGAGGAGGATACCGGCTCGTGTTCCGGGAAGGGCCCGACGTTGTGCCGATCCAACCGCCACCCCGCCGGTTCCAGCCGCAGATCACTCCAGTGGCAGTTCGCCAACGGCGCGATCACCCTCGACAGCGGTGGGGGAAGCCCCAGCAGCCGTGCGGCGAGAAGTTTCGCCGTACCGCCGTGGGTCACCAAGACGACCGTTTGCCCGTCAGCGTCGGCGGCGGCGGCTTGGGCCCGGTCGGCAACCTCGCTGTGCAGCTCACCGCCGCCTCGTCGGGCGAGGCTGCCGGAGACCCACTGCTGCCACTCCTCGGGGAACTCACGCTCGACGTCGGCCCGGGTCCGGCCCTCCCAGCGTCCGAGGCTGCTCTCCCGAAGCCGGACGTCGGTACGGATCGGCAAGCCGGTGACGTCGGCGAGCGCCTGCGCCGTCACCATCGCTCGCGTCAGGTCGCTGGACACGATGAGATCCGGCTTCTCCTCGGATAGCAGTACGGCTGCAGCCGCGGCCTCGGCAATGCCCACGGAATCCAGCGGTACGTCGGAATGGCCCTGAAAGCGCCGCTCGGCGTTCCATGCGGTCCGGCCGTGGCGCCATAACAGCAACCGCCGCGCCTGCATCACTGCGCCTCCGCGGCGGGAATTGCGTCGGCGGTCCACTGCGCCTCCGCGGCGGGAATTGCGTCGGCGGTCCACCGCGCCTCCGCACGCGCTACGTGGGAGCTCAACGACTCGGCTCGGCGGCGTCCACGAACGGGATCGTCGGGCAGTCCTTCCACAGTCGTTCGAGGGCGTAGAACACCCGCTCCTCGGCATGCTGGACGTGCACGACGACGTCCACATAGTCCAGCAGTACCCAGCGGCCCTCACCGTGGCCCTCCCGGCGAACGGGCTTGACGCCCACCAGACGCAACCGCTCCTCTATCTCGTCGACGATGGACTGCACCTGTCGCTCGTTCGGCGCCGAGGCGATCAGGAAGACGTCCGTGATGACGAGTTGCTCACTGACGTCGACGAGGATGATGTCGGTTGCCAGTTTGTCGGCGGCAGCCTGGGCCGCGCGCTGAGCGAGGTCGACGGCGTCGTCGGTTGCAGTCACAGTTCGGCGTCTCCCCTTCGTTGAATCCACTCTCTCACGAGCCGCGGCCCCGGTAGAGCCGGCGCTTCTCGATGTACTGAACGACGCCGTCCGGAACCAGATACCAAACCGGCATCCCCCGCGACACCCGGTCCCGGCACCCGCTGGAGGAGATCGACATTGCCGGGACCTCCACCAGGGTCACGGACCCGGCCGGGAGATGCTCGTCCCCGAGCACGTATCCGGGTCGCGTGACACCGATGAAATGGGCCAGCGCGAACACCTCGTCGGCCCGGCGCCACGACAGGATCTGCTGAAGTGCATCCGCGCCGGTGATGAAGAACAACTCCGCGTCCGGACGCTCGGCGTGCAGATCCGTCAGCGTGTCCACGGTGTACGTCGGACCGCGGCGCTCCACATCGACTCGACTCACCTGGAACGCCGGATTGGACGCGGTTGCGATGACCGTCATCAGGTATCGGTCCTCGGCCGGACTGACGCCGCCCTGGTGTTTCTGCCACGGCTCACCGGTCGGGACGAACAACACCTCGTCCAGCTTGAACAGACTCGCGACCTCGCTGGCTGCGACCAGGTGCCCGTGGTGGATCGGGTCGAACGTGCCACCCATGACGCC
Source organism: Geodermatophilaceae bacterium (assembly GCA_013696785.1). Lineage (GTDB taxonomy): Bacteria > Actinomycetota > Actinomycetes > Mycobacteriales > Geodermatophilaceae > JACCTY01. The sequence goes on from JACCXW010000015.1 coordinate 3,616, forward strand.
CAGCCGGGTCGGCCGGCGCTCGCTCTCGACGGTCACGACGCGCAAGCCTAGTTAGCCTGTCTCGGTGAGTGATCTGCACTGCCCGGCCACGCTGCTCGTCGTACGCCATGGCGAAGCGACATATGCCGAGCCGGACCTGCCGAGCGACGAGGGCGGTTGGCTCACCGACCGCGGACGACAACAGGCCGCGGACTTCTCCGAAGGGGTACGCCGGCGTCGCGTTGCCGCTGTCTACACCAGCGTTCTGAGCCGGGCGGTGGAGACCGGAGCGATCGTGGCCGATCGGCTTTCCGTCACAAGCGAGCCCCGGCCCGGCCTGCAGGAATTCGCCGTCGGGTCGTACGGCGGCCGACCCGAAGGCCATGACCTCATAGCGGCAGTGTTCCGCCGCTGGCTCGACGACGACCTGGCGGCGGGCTGCCCCGGCGGTGAGACGGCCCGAGCCGTCATCGAGCGGTTCGGCGCTGCCTTGCGAGAGTTGGCCGACCTGCACCGCGGCGAGACCGTCGTCATAGTCAGCCACGGCGGTGCGATGTCCCTGGCGATTCCGCGGCTGTGCCTCAACGCCAGCGCGGATCTGGTCCGGGCTCATTGGGTGCCCAACTGCGCCGTCGCGGAGGTCAGCGTGGACGCGGACAGGTGGCTGTTGCAGAGTTGGCCGGGCTCGCGTGATCCGGCTGGGGCCGGGGCTGATCCGCCGGCCGGCTGAGCGTTGGCAAGCGGGTGGCCGGTCCCCCCGTGCGACCGGCCATGCCCCCGCGGCGGTGGCCCGAGATGTCCGAGCGACCCTCCACAAGCAGTGACTGCTTGCACACAACACAACGCACGGGGCGGCACCTGGTAACGGGTCTGCTGCAGATTTCTCTCGCAGTCAGACCGGCAGCAGCCGCGTGACGAACGCCCCGAGTTGTTCGGCGTTGCGGCACTCGACCATTTCGATGACCTCGGAGTAGACATCGGCTGCCGAGTCGCCCGCCCCCCACTGCCGCCGTGGCTCCGGATTGAGCCAGTAGGCGTGTCGGGATCGGGCCACCAGCCCCTTGAGAGTGACCGTCCCGGGCGAGCGGTAGTTCGTCCGGGCGTCCCCGAGAACGAGCAGCGAGGTCTTGGGACCGACCGCTTCGGGCCAGCGTTCGGCGAAAACCTCGAACGCGTGCCCGTAGTCGCTGTGGCCGTCGAACCACACCACGTCAGCCTCCCGCGACAGCCGTTGAGTGGCGTCGAGCAGGTCGGCGCCGGGGCTGAAGAACCGGCTCACCTCGTCGCAGGTGTCGACGAAGGCGAAGGCCCGGACCCGGCTGAACTGCTCGCGCAATGCTGCGGTGAGCATCAGCGTGAAATGACTGAACCCGGCCACCGACCCGGACACGTCGCAGAGCACCACCAGCTCCGGCTTGTGCGGACGATGCGGACGGTGGTGGGTCACGATCGGGACACCGCCGGTGCCGAGCGAGGCCCGGACGGTACGGCGGAAATCCAGCCGCCCGGATCGCCCACGACGTCGCTTCGCCGCCAGCCTGGCGGCCAGTCGGCGAGCCAGTGGGGCCACCGTCCGGCGCAGTGCGGCCAGGTCCTGCTGTTGCGCGCGCAGGAAGTCGATCTGCTCGGCCAGCGGCCGGATGGTCGTCCGTGCGACGTTGTCCCGTCCGCGCTGCTCCGCGACGCGACGGCGAACCTCCTCCTCGATGGCCGTCCGCAACGCCGCGATGCGGTCGCTGATGGTCTGCCTGGCCACCTGCTCGGCCAGGCCGCCGCGATCGGCGCCGGCGAGGAGCGCGTCCAGCAGCCGGGAGACGAGGGTGTCGGGCGAGAGCGCCCGCAGCACCCGGTAGCTGAAGAAGGACTGCCGGCCGGGGACCGGGTCGGCCTGCCCGAGCCTCGTCACCGCGTCGCGGGCGAAGCGGCGCAGCGCCTCGTCGTCGCCGTCTAGCAGCAGCCGGGCTAGTTCGTCGCGGATGGCTTCGACATCGGGCTGCGGTCCGTCGGCTTGAGGAGATAGCCCCCCGGCCGACCCCTCACCCATGAGAGCTGGCCACCAGAGGTCGAACAGTGCGTCGTAGCTCGGGCGGTACACCGCGCGCTTGACCACGACGGCCGCCAGGCCCTCGCGGAGCTGCCGGCGGTCCAGGACGTCCACGGCACCGAGTACCGCCGCCGCGTCGATCCCCTCGCTCACGCCGACCGGAACGCCGGCCGCCCGCAGCGCGCGGACGAAGTCGGCGAGATGGTCCAGGAGTCCTGGCGCAGTCACCTAGTTGAGCCTGAGTTCGGCGGCGGCACGGAGCTGGTCGCTGGAATGCTTCAGCACGACGCCGAGCGTGGTACGCAGCGCCTCCTCGTCCACGGTGTCCAGACCCAGCGCGAGCAACGTGTGCGCCCAGTCGATCGTCTCGGCGATGGAGGGGGACTTCTTCAGTTCCAGCGCACGCAGCGCCCGGATCGTGCGCACGATCTGGTCCGCGAGCGCCGTACCGATGTCGGGGACACGCGCAAGCACGATCTCCCGCTCCCGCTCCGCGGACGGATAGTCCAGATGCAGGTACAGGCAGCGCCGTTTCAGCGCCTCGGACAGCTCACGCGTCGCATTCGAGGTCAGTACCACCAGCGGCCGGCGTACGGCGGTGATCGTGCCGAGTTCCGGGATGGTGACCTGGAAGTCGCTGAGCACCTCGAGCAGCAGCCCCTCTACCTCGACGTCGGCCTTGTCGGTTTCGTCGATGAGCAGGACGGTCGGTTCGGTCTGCCGGATCGCCGACAGCAGCGGCCTCGACAGCAGGAACTCCTCACTGAACACGTCGTCGTGGACAGCGTCCCAGGCCATGTCGTCGGAGCTGGCCTGGATCCGGAGCAGCTGCTTCTTGTAGTTCCACTCGTACAGCGCCCGCGCCTCGTCCAGCCCCTCGTAGCACTGCAGCCGGATCAGGGTGGAGCCGGTTGCAGCGGCGATCGCCTTGGCGAGTTCGGTCTTGCCCACACCGGCCGGACCCTCGACGAGCAGCGGCTTGCCGAGCCGGTCGGCGAGGAAGACCGTCGTCGCAATGGCCGGATCGGTCAGGTAGCCGGCAGCCGACAGCCGCTTGCCGACATCAGACACGCTGGCGAACTGCGGCGACTGCTGCGGCATGTCCACCATCCTGCCGCAATCTGGTAGGGACTAACCGAGGGCGTCCCTGAGCGCAGGCAGCAGCGTCGACTCTGCCCAGTCGAAATAGGGCTCTTGCTGGTCCCCGCCGATCTGCACCAGCGCGAGGTGGGTGAAGCCGGCTTCGACAAACGGCATACAGGCATCGATGACCGCCTCGACACTGTCACCGCACGGGATCGACTCGCCCACATCCTCGGGCCGGACGAACGACGACGCCGCATCGAAGGCCGTCGGGCCGGCCAGCTCTGCGTTGACCTTCCAACCGCCGCCGAACCAGCGGAACTGCTCGTGGGCGCGCTCCAGCGCGAGGTCGGCGTCGGTGCCGTAGGAGACCGGCTGCTGGCCGATCCGCGGCTTGTCCGCTCCCCCGGCTGCGTCGAACAACTCTCCGAGTTGCTGGTCCGGCTCGACGGCGATCATGACGTCACCGAGCTCGCCCGCCAATCGGCAGGACTGCGCCCCGGAGACGGCGATCCCGATGTCAGGGGTCAGCTCCGGCAGATCCCACACCTTCGCCGATTCCACGTCGTAGTGCTTGCCCCGGTAGTTGACGTAGTCCCCGCCCCACAGGGCGCGGATGATCTCCACTGCCTCGCGGAGCCGTTCGTGCCTGATGTCGGCGCCCGGCCAGCCGCCGCCCACGACATGCTCGTTGAGGTTTTCCCCGGCCCCGAGGCCGAGAGTGAACCTGCCCTCGGACAGCAGCGCCACCGTCGCCGCCTTCTGCGCGATCACCGCGGGGTGGTAGCGAAACGTCGGGCAGGTCACGTACGTCATCAGCGGGATCCGCTCGGTCGCCTGAGCGGCGGCGCCGAGCACGCTCCACGCGTACGGCGAGTGACCCTGCTCCACCAGCCAAGGGAAGTAGTGGTCGCTGATCACCGCGAAGTCGAAGCCGACCCGTTCGGCCGCGACGACGTCGCGCACGAGTTCACGGGGCCCGGATTGCTCGCACATCATCGTGTACCCGATTTGCACCATGCGACCTGCTTCCCCACCGGTTGGCCACCTCAAACAGCCGTCAGCAACACCATGTCGTCCCGGTGGATCACGGCCCGCCGGAACTCCGGCGGCAGATCGGCGCTGCGCCGACCGACCATGCCCGGGAGTTCGTCGGCGTCGTACCCGACGAGGCCTCGCGCCACGACGCGCCCGGCTGTGTCGACGACGTCCACCGGATCGTCTGCGACGAAGTCGCCGCTGACCGCCGTGATGCCGGCCGCGAGCAGGGAGGTGCGCCGGGCCACCAGCGCGGTCACCGCACCGGCATCCACACTCAGCCGCCCGCGTGGCGAGCTGGCGTGCCGCAACCAGAACAGCCGCATCGTCGGGCGCCGGCTGATGGAGGGGAAGAACGTGCCGACCGGCCCGCCTGCCAACGCTTCGGCGGCGTCCACTGCGGCGGCCAGAAGCACGGGCACACCGGCCTGCACGGCGATGCCCGCCGCCTCGAGCTTGCTCGCAATCCCGCCCGTGCCGATGCCGTCGGCTCCCGGACCGCGTAGTTCCAGCTCGGCGAGCTCGCCCAGATCGCGCACTTCGGCGATCAGCCGGGCCCCGGCGGCACGCGGATCGCCGTCGTACAGACCGGCGACGTCGGAGAGCAGCACCAAGGCGTCGGCGACGGCGAGATGGGCGACGAGCGCGGCAAGCCGGTCGTTGTCACCGAAGCGGATCTCATCGGTGGCGACCGCGTCGTTCTCGTTGATGATCGGCACCACGCCGAGGGCGAGCAGACGTTCCAGGGTGCGTTGAGCATTGCGGTAGTGCGCCCGCCGGTGCAGGTCGTCGGCAGTGAGCAGCACCTGGCCGACGGTGAGCCGGTGGCGGGCGAACGCGGCGGCGTACTGCTCGACCAACAGCAGCTGCCCGACACTCGCTGCGGCCTGCTGGGTGGCGAGGTCGCGCGGGCGACGTACCAGTCCGAGCGGGGCCATCCCGGCCGCGATCGCGCCGGAGGAGACGAGGACGAGCTGACGGCCGGCCAGCCGCTGCGCCGCGACGGCATCGGCGAGCGCGCGGAGCCGCGTCTCGTCCAAGCCGCCGGAGAGGCTGGTCAGTGACGAGGAGCCGACCTTGACGACGACGCGGGGGGCCGTGCCGATCGCCGTGCGACCCGTCACGATTACGTCTTGGCTGCCCGGGGTGCGCGACACCCCGGCGCGGCTCTTGACGCCAAGCCGGGCGGGACGCTCATGAGGGGTCGACCCCGGCATCGTGCGGCTGCCTGCGGGCCTTCTTCGCGGCCAGCCGATCCAGCGCCCGCGGTCGCGACATCGTCTCCAGTCGGGAGTCGCTGCCCCGATGGCCGGGAACGAGTTCCATCGCGGCGGCGGGGTGCCAGTCGAAGGTGACCGTGCCGATGGTCACGGGGCAGCCGGGCTGAGCGCCGGCCTCGGCCAGCGCCTGCTCCACACCAAGGCGGGCCAGCCGGTCGGCGAGGTATCCGACCGCCTCGTCGTTGCCGAAGTCGGTCTGCCGTATCCAGCGTTCGGGGCGCTCGCCGTGAACGACGTACCCATCCTCGAGTTCCTCATCCGGCAGGACGCGGAAGCCGGCGTCGTCGACGGCTGTGGGCTGCAGCACGATTCGCGGCGGGAGTACCTCCGCGGCGGCCGCACGGGCTGCCTGCACGGCGGCGCCGAGGGCGTACGTCAGCGCCGGCAGGCCCTCGCGAGTGACGGCGCTGACAAGGAACACCGGCAGGCCGCGCGCTTCGAGGTCGGCCCGGACCAACTCGGCGAGGTCACGACCCTCGGGAACGTCCACCTTGTTCAGTACGACGAGGCGCGGCCGGTCGGCGAGCGCGCCGTACTCCGCGAGTTCGTGCTCGAGCGCGTCGAGGTCGGACAGCGGGTCACGATCAGGCTCGAGGGTGGCGCAGTCGACGACATGGACCAGTACGGCGCAGCGCTCGATGTGACGCAGGAACTCCAGGCCCAGGCCCTTGCCCTGCGAGGCGCCGGGAATCAGCCCAGGGACGTCGGCCATCGTGAAGACCGTGTCGCCCGCCCGGACCACGCCGAGGTTGGGGATCAGGGTGGTGAACGGGTAGTCGGCGATCTTCGGCCTGGCCGCGGAAACGACCGAGATGAGCGAGGACTTGCCCGCCGAGGGGAATCCGACGAGGCCGACGTCAGCGACACTCTTGAGTTCCAGCACCACGTCGGCTTCTTCGCCCGGCTCGCCGAGCAGCGCGAAACCTGGGGCCTTGCGCCTGGCCGACGCGAGCGTCGCGTTGCCGAGGCCGCCGCGACCGCCACGGGCAGCGACAAAGGTGGCACCGGGTCCGGTCAGGTCGGCGAGTAGCCGGCCTTCTGCCGAGCTGATCACCGTCCCGTCAGGGACGACCAGCCGCAGCGAGGCACCCGCCGCCCCGCTGCGATTCGATCCCTGCCCCGGCCGGCCGCTGCCCGCCCGCTGGTGCGGGTGGTGGTGGAAGTCGAGCAGGGTGTGTACGCCGGGGTCCACGGCGAATGTCACGTCGCCGCCGTCGCCGCCGTCGCCACCGTCAGGACCGCCAAGCGGCTTGAACTTCTCGCGGTGCACCGAGGCGCAGCCGTGCCCACCGCTGCCCGCCGCGACGTGCAGCAGGACCCGGTCGACGAAGGATGCCACGGTCGTACTCCTGTACCTCGGTCACATGGATCTGGTTCGAAGATGAGAAGGGGGCGGACCGGTTACCCGGCCCGCCCCTCCGATCTACGTTTGTGGGGGTGCCGGCTCAGGCGACGGTGTCGGTGCTGCCGTTGCCGGCGGGGACGACGCTGACCATGGAGCGTCCGCGCTTGGCGCCGAAGGTCACCGCACCCGCGGCCTTGGCGAACAGGGTGTCGTCGCTGCCACGACCGACGTTGGCGCCGGGGTGGAAGTGGGTGCCGCGCTGCCGCACGATGATTTCACCGGACTTGACGATCTGACCGCCGAACCGCTTGACGCCGAGTCGCTGGGAATTGGAATCCCGGCCGTTGCGCGAGGAAGACGCGCCCTTCTTGTGTGCCATCGCTGGGTCCTACTCTCCGGTCTCGTCCGTGTCAGAAGCGCTCGATTCGGCGCTGGCAGCGCTGCCGTTCGTGTCGATGCCGGTCACCTTCACCCGCGTGAGCCCCTGGCGGTGGCCCTGCCGCTTGCGGTAGCCGGTCTTGTTCTTGTACTTGAGAATCCCGATCTTCGGACCCCGGCCGTGCTCGACGACCTCTCCGGTTACGGTCACGGCGGCCAGGTCGTCCGCCGCGGTGGTGACGCTGTCACCGTCGACGACGAGCAGCGCCGGCAGGGTGACGGTGTCACCACGCTCCCCGGCGAGCGTCCCGACCTCGAGGACGTCTCCGACGGCGACGCGGTACTGCTTGCCGCCG
>JACCXW010000025.1 GCA_013696785.1 Geodermatophilaceae bacterium
TCCTCGTCCAGCCCGAGCCGGCGTATGCACGCGATCGCCTGCGCGGCGAAGGCCTCGTTCAATTCGACCGCATCGAGCTCGCTCAACCCGACACCCGTACGGGCCAGCAGCTTCTCGGTCGCCGGCACGGGGCCGAGACCCATCAGGTGTGGCGCCACCCCGGCCGCCGCCGAGCCTATGACGCGAGCTCTGGGCGTCAATCCGTAGCGCTCGACGGCGTCCGCGCTCGCGACCACGATGGCCGCGGCACCATCGTTGAGCGAGCTCGAGTTGCCCGCCGTCACGATGCCGCCGGGCCGGAACGCCGGCTTGAGCCGTCCCAGCCGCTCCAGGTCGGTTTCTGCGCGGGGCCCCTCGTCTACCTTGACCGTGCCGGCCGGAGTCTCGACCGCTACGAGTTCGGCGTCGAAGTGACCGGCACCAATGGCGGCTACCGCCCGCTGGTGGGAGCGCAGCGCGAACGCGTCGCACTCCTCGCGGCCGATCCCGTCCAGGGTCGCGACCTCCTCGGCCGTCTCGCCCATCGAGATCGTCGCCTGGCCGCCGTCCAGCTCGCGCATCCGCGGGTTCACGAACCGCCAGCCGAGCGAGGTGTCGACCAGTTCACCCGGCCGGCCCCATGCCTTGGCCGGCTTGGCCAGCACCCAGGGCGCCCGCGTCATCGACTCGACACCACCGGCGATCACCACATCGGCCTGTCCGGCGCTGACCATCGCCGCGGCCGTCCCGATCGCGGTCAGCCCGCTGGCGCAGAGCCGGTTGATCGTGAAGCCCGGTACGGAGTCGGGCAGCCCGGCGAGCAGGGCGGCCATCCGTGCGACGTTGCGGTTGTCCTCCCCCGCCTGGTTGGCCGCGCCCAGGATGACCTCGTCCACGGCATCGGCCGGTACGCCGGAGCGCTCCACCACTGCCCGCACCACCAGTGCGGCCATGTCGTCCGGGCGCATGGTGCTCAACGCCCCGCCGTACCGGCCGATCGGGGTCCGCACTCCATCGACCAGGAACGCCTCACTCATGTGCCGAGCCTCCCTTGCCCCGTCGATCATGAAGATGTGTGGTCCGATTTGCCCGGACTCTCCCAGTGCGACGCGTCCGAAAGTCCATGATCACCGGGCTATGTGGGCGTGCCGGGGACGGTGGGCGTGCCGGGGACGGTGGGCGGGGCGGGCGACTCGGGTTGCCGGGCGAGCCAGGACCGGCCGGCCTCGGTGATCACCCGGTGGTCAGCCTCGGCCCGCAGCAACGGCGGGTCCGCCTTGTACAGCGCCGCGACCAGGCGCGGTGTGCTGCCGACCTCCCGAGCGACCTGATGCACCTCCAGCTTGTGCAGGCGCCCATCCGGGGCCGCGGCCACCCGGGCCAGCAGTTGCCGCTCCGCACGACCCGGCGCTGACCCGGAATCGTCCTCGTCGGAGCCGAGCAGATAGTCGATCTCGCGGACGAATGTGTGTACGAGATCCCGTATCCGCGAAGTTTGGGTAGCGGCAGCCACAGTTTCCGGAACCGGCGCGCCCTCGGCACCGGTGCCCTGCCACGTGCGCTGAGGATGCCGGCGCAGGTACTCCTGCTCCAGTTCCAGCATCCGGTGGGTGTGCGTCCGGAACTGCTCGGCGGTGCCGTGCAGGAACACCCAGTGCCGGGTCGCGTGCGCATGCACCCCCTGTCGTTCCAGCTCATCGTCGGTGAGTTCGTGGGCCGGAACTCCGTGCTCCATCAGGTCGCCTCCTTATCGAGGTAGATCTGCAGCATCGAGGTAGATCCGCAGCGCGTTGCCACTCAACACCAGGTCGACCGTCTCGTCATCGGGACACAGCGTCGCCACGGCCCGGGCATTGCCGGCGATGCTCGGGACACCCGGCCAGTCGGTGCCGAAGATGAACCGCCGGGTCAGCCGCGGGAAGTTCGCCCGAAAGTAGTACTGCGGCAGCCGGGCGGGCGGCAGGCCGGACAGTTCGATCCAGACGTTCGGGTTCGACAAGGCCAGGAACGCCGCAGCGTCGTACCACCAACCCCGCCCACCATGGGCCAGTACGACGTCCATCCCGGGGAAGTCCCGGAGTACGTCGTCGAGCAGGACGGGGTCCGCCATGGCGTTCATCGAGCCGGGGAAACTGCTCGTGCCGCAGTGCACGACGACCGGCCGGCCCAGCGAGCGGCACAGCTCGTAGGCCGGATACAGCGCCCGGTCGTTGACCGCGAAGCCCCCGTGCACGGGATGTACCTTCAGCGCGATCGCGCCAAGGTCCAGTTGCCGCTGCAGCTCTTCGACAACGGGAAAGTGCAGATGCGGATTGAGATTCGCGATCAGATGGACCCGGCCGGGGTCGTGCTCGGCGAGCGGCAGCAGATCCTCGATCGGCTGGATACCGGTCACCTTGGGGCTGTACTCGCACAGCAGGAACGCATGATCCACGCCCTGGCCGTCCAGCAGGGCGCTGAATCCGACCGGGTCGACGTAGCCGTCCGGGCGGTAGACCAGATCGAGGTCGGCCGCGTCCCCGAAATCCTGCGCCCATTGCCGCCACGCCTGCTTGAGCGAGGGTTGGGCCGCGGCGTGGAGGTGCGCGTCGACGAGGAGGCGGCCGTCCAGCATCAGCTCTCGTACCCGGCGACCAGTTCGGTGTCCACACCTACCGGTCCCAGTTCGGCGGCGCCGCCGGGGTTGCCGAGCGGCTCGTCGCGGCCGGGCAGAGTCACGGTGAAGAACGCGGCGTTGTCGGCGACGAAATCGCCGTACTCCGTCGCCACCCGGCGATCCTGGGAGATGGCCTCGACCGGGCACACCGGCTCGCAGGCGCCGCAGTCGATGCACTCCTTCGGGTTGATGTACAGCTTGCGGTCGCCCTCGTAGATGCAGTCGACCGGGCATTCCTCGATGCATGACTTGTCGGTGACGTCGATGCACGGCGCAGCGATCACGTACGGCACTGGCCCTCCAAGCAGCTCAGACGGGGACGGCTTCGGAGGAGTGCCCGGGGAACAGGTGGGCGGACGGGTCGATGAGAACGGCCGCATTGTTCACCGCGGTCGCCACCTCGCCGAAGCCGGTCGCGATCAGCCGAACCTTGCCGGGGTAGTCGGCGATGTCGCCGGCCGCGAACACCCCGGGCAGGTCGGTGAGCATGGTGGTGTCGACAGGGATGTGCCGGTGGGCGACCACGGTCATCCCCCAGTCCTTGAGCGGTCCCAAGTTCGCGATGAACCCCAGCGCGGCGATCAGCGTCTGCGCCGGCAGGATGCGCGGTTCGCCGTCCACGCTGATTTCCACCTCCTCGACCCGGTCAGCGCCGCGGACGGCGGTGACCTGGGCCGGCGTGATGATCTCGGCCCCGGTGGCTCGGACCTGGGCGACGGTGTGTGCGTGCGCCCGGAAGGCCGGCCGCCGATGCACCAGGGTCACGCTGCGGGCGATCGGGTGCAGGTTCAGGGCCCAGTCGAACGCCGAGTCCCCGCCACCGATGATCACGATGTCGCGATCTGCGTGTTCGGACAGCGACGGTACGAAGTAGCAGAGGCCGCGGTTCTCGTACTCGCTGCCGGCCGGGAGCGGGCGCGGCGTGAACGTGCCGATGCCGCCGCTGATGATCACGGCCCGGCAACTGATGACGGTGCCGTCGTCGGCCGTCACCTGCATGAAACCGTCCGGAGCCCGCTCGAAGCCCACGGCCTGCCGCCCGAGCAGGTACGTCGGCTCGAAGGTAGCGGCTTGGGCAAACAGTCCCTCGACAAGCTCGCGGCCCTTGATGGCCGGGAACCCGGCGACGTCGAAGATCAGCTTCTCCGGGTACATCGCGGTGACCTGCCCGCCGGCCTCCGGCAACGAGTCGATCAACGCCACCGACAACCCGCGGAATCCTGCGTAGTATGCGCCGTACAGCCCGACCGGTCCGGCGCCCACGATCAGCACGTCGACCTCGACAGTCGCCGTCATGCCGTACACCCGGCCTTGCGTCCCAGCAACTGAGCGCCGTACCGGCCGGGTGCACGGACGCAACGAAAGTTCATGCCAACGGAACCGCTCACACCAAGTGAACGTAGTCGTAGTCGAATGGCTTGCCGTTGATGCCATTGCGCGGCGGGGCGATCCAGCTGGCGATCTTGCCGCGTTCGTACACCGGCTGCATCAGCGAGCGGACGTGCGCCTTGTCCGCGTCCGTCGGCAGCCACGTCCCGACCTGCGCCTCCCAGTCCTGCTTGGACACGACCGTGCCGTCCGGGGTCGCGTGCAGCCCGGCGAAGACACCCACCTTGCGGTTGAACGCCCGGTGGGGAATGACTAGACGCTGCGGCAGCCCGGCGTCCTCCAGCACGGTGTTCCAGCGCTTCAGGCCGTTCTCGCAGTCCGCGACGTACTCCGCCCTGAGGTCGGAGTTCAGCCCGAGCAGCGCGGGTACCTCCACCGACGCGACCTGACCGTCCTCGACGGTGTCGACCACGGCGGAATCGTCCAGCAACCGATGGTCGTCCTTGCGGCGCTCCTCCATCCAGCGGCCCTTGATCCCCGCGGTGAAGTAGTTCGCGACGTTGGTCGACTGCTCGCCGCCGAACAGGTCGAGGGACACGGTGTAGTGGAAGTTGATGTACTTCTGGATGGTCGCCAGCGGGATCGCGCCGTGCGGGCCGGCGTCGTCGGTGTCGTGCTCGACCATGAGTTGCGCCGTGCGCTCGACGATCCGATCGATGCCCGTCGTACCCACGAACATGTGGTGCGACTCCTCTTTGAGCATGAACTCGCAGGTCCGCGACAGCGGGTCGAACGCCGACTCCTTCAACGTCCCCAGCTGGTACTTGCCGTCGCGGTCGGTGAAGTACGTGAACATGAAGAAGCTGAGCCAGTCCGGCGTCTCCTCGTTGAACGCGCCGAGGATGCGGGGGGCGTCTTCACTGCCGGAGTTGCGTTTGAGCAGGGCCTCGGCCTCCTCCCGGCCGTCGCGGCCGAAGTAGGCGTGCAACAGGTACACCATCGCCCAGAGGTGGCGGCCCTCCTCCACGTTGACCTGGAAGAGGTTGCGCAGGTCGTACAGGCTCGGCGCGGTGGCACCGAGGTTGCGCTGTTGCTCGACGGAGGCCGGTTCGGTGTCGCCCTGGATCACGATGAGCCGGCGCAGGTCGGAGCGGTACTCGCCCGGCACCTTCTGCCATGCCGGCTCGCCCTTGTGCTGCCCGAACGCGATCTTCCGCTCGCCGTCGCGCTCGGCCAGGAAGATGCCCCAGCGGTAGTCCTTCATGGCCACGTGCCCGAAGTGCGCCCAGCCCTCGCGACCGACGTTCACCGCCGTCCGCAGGTAGACGTCTTCAGTGGGCAATGTCGGTCCCATCGTCTGCCACCAGCCGAGGAAGCTGGGCTGCCAGGACTCCAGCGCCCGCTGCAGCCGACGATCCTCGTGCAGGTCCACGTTGTTCGGAATTTGCTCCTGGTAGTCGATACTCACTGGGTCAGACCCGCTTCCGGTCGAAGGTGGCGCGCTGTCCGGTCCCGAACTTGCGCAGTGCCCCGTCCGCGCCGGAGGCGTTGGGACGGTTGAAGATCCAGTTCTGCCAGGCGGTGAGCCGGCCGAAGATCTTAGTCTCGATCGTCTCCGGTCCGGCGAATCGGAAGTTCGCCTCGAGTCCGGTCAATGCGTCAGGGCTGAAGCTGGCCCGCTCCTCCACAGCCAGCCGGACCTCGTCCTCCCAGTCCAGGTCGTCCGGCGCGAACGTCACCAGACCTAGGTCCAGCGCTTCCTCGGCCTCGATCGGGCCGCCGGACCGCTCCGTTGTCCGGCGTACGGCGTCCACGTCATCGAGGAAGCGGGTGCCGAGGCGGCTCAGCCCGTTGCCCATGGGGAGCACTCCGTCGTTCATGCCGGTGACCACGAGCGCCGCCGGCGCCACGTCAGAATCCTCGAAGCTCCCGCTGAGCATGTACGAGCGGTCCGCAGCAAGCGCCAGCTCGAGCAGTGATCCGGCGAAGCAGCTGCCCGGCTCGATGAGAGCGATCATGCTGCGGCTGGTCACGTCCAGCCGTTTCAGCGTCCGCTTGAGATAGTGCAGCACCTCGTTGGCCAACCAGTCCTCGGCGTTGTCGACCAGTACCTGGTCGTACGCGAGTACCTGCTCGGCGTCGCCTTCGGTGCGCAACAACCAGGTTCCCAGTTCCAGTTCGTTCGTCCGCAGGTGCAGGATCAGGTCGTCCAGTTCGCGGACGACGGCGAGCGACCAGAAGTTCGCGCCCCGCTCGTGCAGGCCGGCCAGGCTCGGTGGCTCGGGCGTGGAGGGACCGCTCACCGTGATCGACACCGTGCCGTCTGCGCGATCCAGTTCCGCCCGCACAAAGCTGTATCGGAGGCCGTCCTCGGCCAGCTCGCGCTGCAGTGGGGGCAGCGCGATCCCGGTCGCGTCCGCAGGCCGGTTGGAACCTGCGGCCGCCTCGTCAGCCCGAGCCCGCACCCGCTGGCCGAAACCGTTGCGGGGCACGGATTCGTCGATCAACCCCCAGCGGGCCGCGGTCTCGCCGCGCACCCCCTCCGGCAACGTGGCGAACACATCGGCGAGGTCGCGCCGTACGTGGCGTTTGTCCACGATCCGGGTCAGACCGCCGGTTCCCGGGAGTACGCCGAGCAACGGCAACTCGGGCAACGACACCGCCGACGAGCCGTCGTCGACGAGCAGGATCTGATCGCACGCAAGCGCTAATTCGTACCCGCCACCGGATGCGGTTCCGTTCACCGCGGCAAGGTAGGTCTGCCCACTGTGTGCGGTCGCGTCCTCGATGCCGTTGCGGGTCTCGTTCGTGAACTTGCAGAAGTTCACCTTCCACGCGTGTGAGGACGCGGCCAACATCCGGATGTTCGCCCCGGCGCAGAAGACCTTGTCGAGTCCTCCTGTGACGACGACGCTTCGTACCTCGGGATGCTCGAAGCGCAGGCGCTGCACGGCGTCGTACAGCTCGATGTCCACGCCGAGGTCGTAGGAGTTCAGCTTGAGCGCGTAGCCGGGGACAAGACCACCGTCCTCGTCGACGGCCATGGTGAGGGTCGCGACCGGGCCGTCGATGTCGATCGACCAGTGCCGGTACTGCTCGGGACTGGTCTGGAACGAGACGACGACGGCCTCGGCCCGGGCCTGTTCGTCGACGTCCGGGAGCTTGGCGTTGTCGGCCTGGGCCGACGTGTTCACCACGGTCACGGTCGTGCACCTCCAGCCGGGTTCGCCATCATTCTACAAAACGATGAGTCAACGTCAAGAGTTCGTAGCACGATGACGCTACCCGACCATAGACTCTGGCAGGTGCCCGCCGACGCGTCACCCGCGCTTACCCGCCGGCAAGGCGTCGGCTCGGCCAGCGCACGATCTCTGCTTCTCACCGTCCTGGGCGAACTCGTAC
>JACCXW010000027.1 GCA_013696785.1 Geodermatophilaceae bacterium
GCGGCGGCGTTGGCTCCGCACACCGGCAACGCGCAGATCATCGGCCTGACCGGATCCCCCGGCGTCGGAAAATCCACTAGTACGACGGCTCTCGTGCGCGCGTTCCGAGACCGCGATCTGCGCGTCGGCGTACTGGCGGTGGATCCGTCCTCGCCGTTCTCCGGCGGCGCGCTGCTCGGCGACCGGGTACGGATGCAGGACCACGCCACGGACGACGGCGTGTTCATCAGGTCCATGGCCTCTCGCGGGCACCTCGGCGGGCTGTCCTGGGCCACCCCGCAGGCGCTTCGGGTACTCGACGCGGCCGGCTGCGACGTCATCCTGGTCGAGACCGTGGGCGTGGGGCAGGCCGAGGTCGACATCGCTTCCTCGGCTGACACCACCGTCGTCCTGCTGGCCCCCGGGATGGGCGACGGGATCCAGGCGGCCAAGGCGGGGATTCTGGAGATCGCCGACATCTTCGTCGTCAACAAGGCCGACCGCGACGGCGCGGACACCACCGTTCGGGATCTGCGCTACATGCTCTCCCTCGGCGGCCCACACACCGAGGCCGGCTCGTGGCGGCCGCCCATCCTCAAGACCGTTGCGTCCAAGTCGGAGGGGATCGAGGAGGTACTAGACGCTATCGCCACGCATCGCGAGTGGATGACGGGCAAGGGGGACTTGCAGCGTCGGCGTACCGCTCGGGCGAGCGCGGAGATCGAATCGATCGCCGTACAGGCGCTGCGCGAGCGGATGGGGGACGTGCACGGCTCTGCCGGACTCCCTGCGCTGGCCGCGCGGGTGGTCGCCGGAGCGACCGACCCGTACGCGGCCGCCGCGGAGATCCTCGAGTCTGTCTAGCGCATGACCGCCTTGCCGAGGTTGAACGCCGCACCGCCGGTGGCGATGGACAACGCACCGGCCAGCACGTAGATCACGATCGCGGTGAAGACGAAGACGACGTATCCGGCGATGTTCAAGCTCACCTCGGAAGCCTGCGAGACGCCGTACAGCACCAACGCGAGGGCCACGACGACGAGGCCGAAGATCGCGGTGAAGGCGGCGGGTAGCCGCAGCGTGGCTAGCGTGAGGACGGCGAACACAACGATGAACGCGATGAGGTACGTCTGGAGCACCTTGTCCGTGGCCCCGACCCCGAACCAGTTGTGGGTCAGCGCGGTCAGCTGGATGCCCAGGGAGAGCCAGAAGCCGAAAAAGATGCCGAAGATGCCGGCGACGGCGCTCTGCCCGATGGCCAATGCCCAGATCGTGGCGATGATCTGCCCCAGCGCGGTGACGAACAGGAACACTGTGACCCCGGAGTTCAGGCCGGTGGCGGCTACGCCGGTGGTGTAGCCGGTCAAGGCCAAGCCCAGGCTGACTCCGCCCGGGACGAACATGATCAGGCCGAGCAGGGACGGGTCGCCGGCCAACGGGCCGCTGGCGGCTGCCGGCGAGACCTCGATGACCTCGTGGTCCTGGTGGCCGGCGTCGTGGGTGTGGGGCGGAGCGTGGCCGGCATCATCTGCGACGGGGTGGCTCATCGTGGTTTCCTCCCAGCAGGTCGACCGCCCGCGCAGCGGCACGGTGGCAACCGCTTGCGCGGCGAATCAGAGGATGGCAGCAGCCAGTGGCCGGGGACCCTGCCTGGTTGGGCGGTATGAACCCGCCCGTTCGGTGAGGTCGGCTGGGTGACGTGGGGAGAATGTTCCGGTTTCGGTGGCCTTTACTATCGAAGCATGGATGTATCTGAGATCGTCGACGGGCGCCGACGCTGGCAGGAGCGCTTCGACGCCGCCATTGTGCGCGACGCCGACTTCACCACGCTCTCCGGGGTCGAGGTGGATCCGGTCTACGGACCGCGCGATCCCGAGTCGGTCGAGGGGTTCGACCGGATCGGGTGGCCGGGGGAGTACCCGTTCACCCGGGGTCTGCACCCCACCGGCTACCGCGGCCGGACCTGGACGATCCGGCAGTTCGCCGGCTTCGGCAACGCCGAGCAGACGAACGAGCGTTACAAGATGATCCTGGCTGAGGGCGGCGGCGGGCTGTCGGTCGCCTTCGACATGCCGACTCTGATGGGCCGCGACAGCGACGAGGAGCGCTCGCTCGGCGAGGTGGGCCATTGCGGTGTCGCGATCGACTCGGCGGCGGACATGGACATCCTCTTCGCGGACATCCCGCTGGCCCAGACCACGACGTCGATGACGATCAGCGGTCCCGCGGTACCGGTGTTCTGCATGTACCTGGTCGCGGCCGAGCGCCAGGGCACCGACATCGGGGTGCTCAACGGCTCGCTGCAGACCGACATCTTCAAGGAGTACATCGCGCAGAAGGAGTGGCTGTTCGCGCCCGAGCCACATCTGCGCCTGATCGGTGACCTGATGGAGTTCTGCGCCCGCGAGGTTCCGGCGTACAAGCCGCTGTCCGTCTCCGGCTATCACATCCGGGAGGCCGGGTCGACGGCCGCGCAGGAGCTCGCCTTCACGCTGGCCGACGGATTCGGGTACGTCGAACTCGGGCTGTCCCGCGGGATGGACATCGAGCAGTTCGCGCCTGGCCTGTCGTTCTTCTTCGACGCGCACATCGACTTCTTCGAGGAGATCGCGAAGTTCCGCGCGGCGCGGCGGATCTGGGCGCGTTGGATGCGCGACGTCTACGGAGCGAAGACGGCAAAGGCGCAGCAACTGCGCTTCCACACGCAGACCGCCGGGGTGTCGCTGACCGCGCAGCAGCCGGACAACAACATCGTGCGTACGGCGATCGAGGCGCTGGCCGCTGTACTGGGCGGGACGAACTCGCTGCACACGAACGCGCTGGACGAGGTCCTCGCGCTGCCGTCGGCGCGGGCGGCGCAGATCGCGCTGCGGACCCAGCAGGTGATCGCCGAGGAGACCGGTGTGGTGAACGTCGCCGACCCGCTCGGCGGATCGTGGTACGTCGAGGCGCTGACCGACGAGCTGGAGCGGCAGGCCGAGGAGATCTTCACCCACATCCGCGAGATGGGAACCGACGGAACGATGACGTCGGGGCTGCTTCGGGG
>JACCXW010000031.1 GCA_013696785.1 Geodermatophilaceae bacterium
GAGCATCGGATGGCCGAGCAGCCGTGCCGCGCGCAGCGCCGCTGCGGCCAATTCGGCGGCGAGATCGAGCTCACCGAGCACCTGGTGTGCGATCGCCGCCCGGACTCCGGCTGTCGCCAGCCCCCACTCGGGATCGACACCGGCGTGGTCTTGCCGATCCCGCCCTGGCCGTACAGGCACACCGCTGCCGGTACGCCGGAGTTCGTGCAGTCGGCGAGCAGCTTCATGCACTCCTCGACGAGCACCTCCCGCCCGCTGAAATTAGCCAGTTCCGGAGGCAGCATCACCGGGGCCGCGGGCGTGCGACGGTCGGCTTGCGCCCGGTCCGCGCGCAGCAGCTCCCGGTGCAGGTTCTGCAGCCGCAGACCCGGCTGCACACCGAGTTCCGAGGCGATCAGCGCGCGCCCCTCGTCGTACACCCGGAGTGCGTCGTCGCGGCGCCCGATCCGGTCCTGCGCCTGCATCAGCAGGGCGCGCAACCGCTCCCTGAGGGGATGGGTCACGAGCTCGCGGGCAAGCTCGGCAGCAACGTCGGCCGCGTCCGCTGCTGCCAGCGCGCTCTGCGCCCAGTCCTCCAGTGCGCCGATGCGCAGTTCGTCCAGCTCCGCGGCCGCGGCGCGGACCGAAGGTACGTCAACTCCGTCGTACGCCGGTCCGCGGCACCGGTCGACCGCGCGCCGGGACGAGGACTGCGCCCCGGCCTCGTCACCGGCCTCCCACAGTGCCCGCCCGTCGCTCAGGTCGGTCCGAAACGCCGACTCGTCCAAGCCGTTCTCCGGCACGGCCAGCAGATAGCCCGGTGGCTGCGTCCGCAGCAGGGCACCGGCCGGACCCAGGGCCTTGCGCAGCCCGGACACGTGGTCCTGGATCTGGGCGCGGGCGGAGTCCGGTGGATCCTCCGCCCAGAGCTCCTCGATGAGCACATCGCGGGGTACGACGGTGTTCGCGTGCGCCAGCAGCACGCCCAGCATTGCCTGCCGCAGCGGGGGGCCGAGCGGGGCCGGCCCGGTCTCGGTTCGCACGGCAAGCGGGCCGAGTACCTGGAAGAAGGCCTCGGGATGCACCCAAGCATCCTGCCGCAGTCGAGGTGCTGGGTTCCGTGGATCGGCGGGCGCCCGATGGAAGCGATAGGTTTTGGTGGCCGTACAGCGTTGTGCGGGTCGTCCCGCACAGGAGGAGCGCGGTGCCAACAGAGGCAGCCAGCGACTTGACGCGACTCGAAGACCGCTACCGGGCGAAGGCCGCCCGGTTGCGCGAGACGGCCGATGCGGCGACGTTGTCGCGGTCGGACTCAGCCGACCCGTCCCGGTCCGGCGTCGGCGGGATGCCGTTGGAGGACGAGGAACTCAAGGCATTTCTGCGCCGGTACTACTGGCAGGCACCGGTCGAGGACATCCTCGACCGTTCGCCCGAAGAACTCGCGGACGTCGCGCGGGCCCACCACGAACTGGGCATGCAGCGCGCGCAGGGCACCGCCGTGGTCCGCGCCGCGACCCTGTCCGACGACGACGAGCAAAGGCTGGGCACCCGCTCGGTGGTGCAGGTGGTTTCGGAGGACATGCCCTTCCTGGTCGACTCGGTGACCGCCGAACTCAGCCGACTCGGGCGGCGGCTGCATCAGATCGTGCACCCGGTCCTGGTCGTCCGCCGCGACATCACCGGCGCGCTGCAGGAGGTGTATGACACCTCCGACCCCGGCCGCTGCCCCGGGGACGGCGTGGTCGAGTCGTGGATGCACGTGGAGATCGACCGCGAAGCCGATGAGGAGGCGCTCCGGCAGATCGAGGCCAACCTGCGCCGCGTCCTCAACGACGTGCGGGAGGTGGTCGAGGACTGGGGCAAGATGCGGGCCGCGGCGGTACGCGTGGCTCGCGAGCTGGAGAGCAGCAAGGTCGACCTGCCCGTGCGGGAGACCGACGAGGCCGCGGAGCTGTTGCGCTGGCTGGCCGACGACCACTTCACGTTCCTCGGATATCGCGAGTACGACCTGGAATCCGGTCCCGATGGGGCGGATGGACTGCGCGCCGTACCAGCCAGCGGTCTCGGCATCCTGCGTTCGGATTCCCACATGGCCAACGCCTTCCGGCCGCTGCCGCCGGCTGCGCGCGACAAGGCGCGCGAGCGCAACGTCTTGATCCTCACCAAAGCCGACTCGCGCTCGACGGTGCATCGACCCGTGTACCTGGATTACATAGGGATCAAAACGTTCGACGCGAAGGGCGACGTGGTCGGCGAGCGCCGGTTCCTCGGTCTGTTCAGCTCCGCCGCCTACAACGAGAGCGTCTCCTCGGTCCCGGTGCTGCGGCGCAAGGTCGCCGAGGTACTGCAGCGCGCACACCTGCCCAAGAGCAGCCACAGCGGCAAGGACCTGCTCGACATCCTCGAGACCTATCCCCGCGACGAGTTGTTCCAGGTGACCGTCGGGGAGCTCCTGCCGGTCGTGATGGCAGTCCTCTACCTGCGCGAGCGCCGGCAGACCCGGCTGTTCCTGCGCCGCGACGCGTATGGCCGCTTCTACTCCGCTCTGGTCTACCTGCCGCGGGACCGCTACACGACGGCGGTGCGGCTCAAACTGCAGGACATCCTCATGGAGGCGCTCGGCGGGGTCAGCGTCGAGTACACCGCGCGGAGCACCGAATCGGTGCTTGCCCGCCTGCACTTCGTGATCCGAGCACCCAAGGGCGTCGCACTGTTCAATGTGGACAGTGACGAACTGCAGGAGCGGCTGGCCAAGGCCGCGCGGTCGTGGGGCGATGACGTGACCGACGCCCTCACCCGACGCTACGGCGTCCATCGCGCGTCGAGCCTCACTGCCCGCTACGAGGCGGCGTTCTCCGAGGGGTACAAGGTCGACTTCCCGGCCGAGGAGGCCGTGGACGACCTGGAACAGCTCGAACGGCTGTCAGGTGACGAGCTGGCCATGCAGCTCTACGTCCCGGACGGTGCTGCCTCCGGCGACGTGCGCTTCAAGATCTACCGGGTGGGTGAGCCGCTGCTGCTCTCCGACGTCCTTCCCGTGCTCCAGCACATGGGCGTCAGCGTCGTCGACGAACGGCCGTACGACATTAGCCGTCCCGAGTGTGAACGCGCCTGGATCTACGACTTCGGACTACGCAGCCGGCTGCCGGTCGAGACGAAGGACGGCGACCAGGCCGAGCGGTTCCAGGACACGTTCGCGGCCGTCTGGCGGGGCCGCGCTGAGGACGATGGATTCAACGCGCTCGTGTTGCTCGGCGGGCTCACCTGGCGGCAGGTCTCGATCCTGCGTGGGTACGTGCGATATCTGCGCCAGGGCGCGCTCACGTTCAGCCTCGAGTATCTCGAGGCGTGCCTGGCGCGCAACGTTGCCATCTGCGGCCTGCTGGTCGATCTGTTCGAGGCCCGGTTCACGCCAACAGCGGAAGGTGTGGAAAGTGACGAGGGTGTGGAAAGTGACGAGGGTGCCGACGGTGGGCGGGCGGATCGCTGCCGCGACGTCATCGGGCGGATCGAAACCGCCATGGCGCAGGTGGCCAGCCTCGACGAGGACCGGATCCTGTCCTCGCTGCTCGCCGTCATCAACGCGACGCTCCGGACGAACTACTTCCAGCTGACCAACGACGGGCAGCCGCACTCCTACATCTCCTACAAGCTCGATCCGCACGCCGTTCCCGACCTGCCCGAACCCCGGCCGTTCCGCGAGATCTGGGTCTACTCACCCCGCCTTGAAGGTGTCCACCTGCGCTTCGGCGCCGTCGCTCGCGGTGGCCTGCGCTGGTCTGACCGGCGGGAGGATCTGCGTACGGAAGTCCTCGGCCTGGTCAAGGCCCAGATCGTGAAGAACACCGTCATCGTCCCGACCGGAGCGAAAGGCGGCTTCGTCCTCAAACACCCGCCGGACCCCGGCGACCGCGATGCCTTCATGGCCGAGGGCATCGCCTGCTACCGCATCTTCATCTCCGCCATGCTCGACATCACCGACAACATCCGCCCCGCCTCGGACAGCGCAGACAGCCCCGGCGGTGGCAGCCAGACCGTTCCGCCGCGCAACGTCGTGCGCCACGACGGTGACGACAGCTATCTGGTGGTGGCGGCGGACAAGGGCACGGCGACGTTCTCCGACATCGCCAACGATGTCGCTGCGTCGTACGACTTCTGGCTCGGTGACGCGTTCGCCTCGGGTGGTTCGGCCGGCTACGACCACAAGGCGATGGGGATCACCGCGCGTGGCGCCTGGGAGTCGGTGAAACGGCACTTCCGCGAACTCGGCCTGAACACCCAGACCGAGGATTTCACCATCGTCGGTGTCGGTGACATGTCCGGGGATGTCTTCGGCAACGGGATGTTGCTGTCGGAACACATCCGGCTCGTGGCCGCCTTCGACCACCGGGACATCTTCCTCGACCCGTCGCCTGACGCGGCATCGTCGTACGCCGAAAGACGCCGGTTGTTCGACCTGCCGCGGTCGAGCTGGGCCGACTACGACCAGGCGCTGATCAGCCCGGGCGGCGGGGTGCATTCCCGCTCGGCGAAGAAGATCGAGATCACCGCGGAAGTACAGCAGGCGCTCGGGCTGGCTGACGATGTGGCGGCGTTGACGCCGCCGGAGCTCATGCACGCGATCCTCAGCGCTCCCGTGGATCTCTTCTGGAACGGTGGGATCGGCACCTACGTCAAAGCCAGCTCCGAGAACAACGCCGAGGTCGGCGACCGGGCAAACGACGCGATCCGGGCCGACGCCGCGGCACTGCGCTGCCGTGTCATCGGCGAGGGCGGCAACATCGGGTGCACCCAACTCGGCCGGATCGAGTTCGCGCTGGCCGACGGCAAGGTCAACACCGACGCGATCGACAACTCTGCCGGGGTGGACACCTCAGACCACGAGGTGAACCTCAAGATCCTGCTGCGTCTGGCCGAGCGGGACGGTGTCATCGCGGCGGAGGACCGCAACGACCTGCTCGCGGAGATGACCGACGAGATCGCCGCCCTGGTGTTGCGCGACAACTACGACCAGAACGCCGCCCTGGCCTGCGAATCGGCGTACGCGCTGTCCCTGCTGGGCGTCCATCAGCGCTACATCCGCGTGCTGTCCCGCGACGGGTTGCTCAACCGGGCGCTGGAGTTCCTGCCGACGGATCGTCAACTCACCGACCGGCGGCGCGACGGGCGTGGGCTGACTTCGCCGGAATTCGCCGTACTGCTCGCGTACACGAAGATCGTGAGCACCGGCGAGATCCTGAAGTCGGGGCTGCCCGACGACCCGGCGGTGCAGTGGGCGCTGTACGAGTACTTCCCGCCCCGGCTGCGCGAGCTCTGCCGCGCGCAGATCGACGCGCATCCGCTGCGGCGGGAGATCATCACGACGCAGCTGGTCAACGCCCTGGTGAACACGGCCGGAATCACCGGGGTGTTCCGGCTGCGGGAGGAGTCCGGGGACTCCACCGAGGCGATCGCCCGCGCCCATCTGGCTGCCGTCGATGTGTTCGACGTCGGCCGCGTCTGGGCGCAGGCCAAGGAACTGGACAACCTCGTACCGGCCGACATCACGACGACGATGCGGCTGGAGGCGTGCCGGCTCGCAGAGCGGGCGACCCGCTGGCTCCTCACCGAGGCCGAGCCCCCGCTGTCCATCGACGGCGAGATCCACCGGTTCAGGACCGGTGTCCGGGAGCTGATCGATTCGCTGCCCGGTCAGCTCCGCGGCATCGACCGCGACGCGTTCGAGGGGCGGTTCCGGGAGCTGGCCGCGGCCGGCGTGCCGCAGCCGCTGGCGCGCGAGGTGGCGACCTTCCCCAAGGCGATCTCCGCCCTGGACGTCGTACTCGCCGCCGAGGTCACCGACCGCCCGGTTCCCGAAGTCGGTGAGATCTACTACGACCTCGACGAGCGGCTGGCGCTGGCCTCGCTGTTGGAGCGAGTCATCGCGTTGCCGCGCGGTGATCGCTGGCAGGCCATCGCCCGAGCGGCGCTGCGGGACGATCTCAACGCCGAGCACACCGCGCTGACGGTCGAGGTGCTCCGGGCGGGCAGCGGAGCGGCCGAGGAGCGGTTCGAGGCCTGGCGGGCGGCGGCCTCGCCCGCGCAGGAACGGGCGCTGGCGATGTTGGAGGAGATCTCGGTGGGAGGCAGCCTCGACCTGGCCACGCTCGTCGTGGCCGTGCGGGTGATTCGGGGCATGCTGCGCTCCTCGGCCCCGGCCCCCGCACTGCCCTCCTGAGGCCCTCCCGACGGCTAGTTGCCGTGCGGCCGCCGTCGTACGACTATGGGGGCATGTGCTGCGTGCTGCTCGAGCCGTTCTGGCCGAGTCGGCGTTCGCACGCCTTCGACGAGTTCTGTCCCTAGGCCGCGCCCCGGCGTTCTCTGACTTTCGCTGACGTCGTCGTGTGCGCGGCCCGCTCCCGGCTCGCCCCCCTTTCTCGTGTGACCCTGCTGAGGAGAACCATGTCCGTCACCGATGACCTGCTCGCCAACAACGAACGCTACGCCCAGTCCTTCCGGGGGCCGTTGCCACTGCCTCCTGCCAAGCACGTCGCCGTCGTGGCCTGCATGGATGCCCGCCTCAACGTGTACGGCGCCCTCGGGCTGAACGAGGGGGAGGCGCACGTCATCCGTAACGCCGGTGGTGTGATCACCGAGGACGAGATTCGATCGCTGGCAATCAGCCAGCGGCTGCTCGGTACCGAGGAGATCATCCTCATCCACCACACCGACTGCGGCATGCTCACGTTCACCGACGAGGACTTCAAGCAGTCGATCCAGGATGACACCGGCATAAAGCCGCAATGGTCCCCCGAGTCGTTCACCGACCTGGAGTCCGACGTCAGGCAGTCCATCGCCCGGATCAAGGCCAGCCCGTTCATCCCGAAGACGGACAACGTGCGGGGCTTCGTGTTCGACGTGGCGACGGGCAGGCTGAACGAGGCGGCCTGAGCGCCTCACGCACCGACGTCGGCGAGATCCTCGACGCTGACCGACCGCAACCGGTCGAGGATGCCGGCCGCCTGCTCCTCGGTGATCTGCCCCGGATACAGCAGGGACATCCCGACGACGGCGTCGTCCGTCACCGCAACAAACGACGTCGCCGACCCCTGCTTGATCGTCCAGAGGTCGCCCCCCGCGGACGTGCAACTGTCCGCCGGGGGGTTGTCGATGACGAGTACGGCGTACTCCTGGCATGCGGTGTCCGGACCGGCCACATCCGGGCGGGGGGAGACCTTGAGGACGAGCCGGGGTGGCTCGCCGGAGGATTCCGTCGCGTCGTAGATCTCCGAGATGCGCTCGGGCCCGTCGGCGGACACGCTGACGATCGACCAGTCGGCGTCCTCCAGCAACAGTGGTGGCGCACCAGTAAGAGCCAGCCGTTGGACGCGGTCGTCGCTGAGCCCGTCGCTCACCACGAAGATCGTCCCGGCGACCACGGTGAGGACCAGGCCGGCGACGGCGAGCGGAGGTACGACGCCGCGCTCTGGCTGCAGCGCCCACACCCACGTGCTTGTCGCGATCGCGGTCAGCAAACCGAGCGCCGCCGGCAGCGGCAGCGAGGTGGGCAGAGCTGATCCGGATCCGACGTACAGCAGGCTCGTGACGGTCACGAGCGTCGCGAACCCGACGACGTACGGCCGGTGGACGCCGAACCGGGCGAGGACGAACGCGACGATCAGGGCGGTGATCGGCGGCGTCGCGAACGTCAAGATCAGGGCCGGGACCAGGCAGCCGAAGTCGGAGTCGTCGCAGAAACCGGAGTCGAAAAGCCGCTGGACCGCGATCGTTGCCCCGCCGGTCAGCAACCCCGCGATCAACCCGGCGACCAGCGGGCCCTGGAGCGAGTGGCGGGTGCTTCCGATCGCCCATCCCCGCATGGCTGCCAGTATCCAGGGATGATTACACAGGTCGTTTCCCTATTCGTCATCGATCGCTGGGACGAGGAGGTGCTCGAGGAGCATGAGGGCGCGCACATCGTCCGCACCAGCGTCGGGAAGACGTTCAGCGGCGAGATCACCGGAACCAGCGACGGCTGGATGACGATGGCCCGCGCGCAGGAGGGTTCGATGGCCTATGTCGGCTTCGAGCGGATCGATGCGACCATCGACGGCCGCACCGGCACGTTCGTCGTCATGCACAACGCCGTCGGCAACTCCGAGGGCGGCGACGCGACCTGGACGGTGCTCGCCGATTCCGGGACGGGCGAACTGCGCGGCATCAAGGGTACGGCCCAGATCGTGCGCGACGAGGACGGCATGCACACGTTCAGCTTGGAGTACGACCTCTAGCCGCCGCCGCCGCGGCCCCAGTAGGCGGTATTTCCCGGAGATCACGTCCAGCCGGATGCCGTCTAAGCGACGATGAAGGCAAGGGCGCAGAGTGCTGTCAGCACCGAGGCCGCCGTCAGCGCCGCAATGGGCAGCTGGTGACCGCGGACCCCTCGGACCGCGAGCAGCGCTGCCGTCACCAGTACGCCGATGACGCCCACGCCAATCGCGGCGAACGCCGACGAGTCGGCCGCGAGCCGGGCGAGCAGCAACGCGCAGGCGGCGTAGGACAGCGCCGTGCGCGACCAGGCCAACGAGGTGCGCTCCGCTGCCAGTCCCCCCGCGTTCATCTGGCCAGGAGGACTGCGACGACGCCAAGCACCGCGACCAGCGCGACGCCGTAGGCCAGCAGAGGCGCAAGTCGAGGCGCCGGCAGCGGGCGATTCGAGCGCAACGCCCGCTCGGAGTTCAGCCAGCGGTGGAAGCTACCGGCCGCGATGACCGCGCCGACCCCGACGAGCAGCCCGGCCAGCGCCGGCCGGAGGAACTCGATGTCGAAGTCCGGGCCGAACGTCTCCAGCGCGATGCCCGCCGCCATCACGGCCAGCGCCGTGCGGATCCAGGCGAGGAAGGTCCGCTCGTTGGCGAAGCTGAACCGGGGATCGGGTTCGGAGCCTTCGGCCCGCATCCGCTCGACCCAGCCCATCGAAGTACCGGTCTCAGGCCCGCGTGAACGGCAACCGGGCGGTCAGGTAGTCCAGCAGCGCCTGCGGGTTCCGGCTATGCGCAAGCACGTCTCCCGGGCCGGTGGCGCGCACCAGGAAGCCGCCCTCGCCTCCCATCGGGTTGCCGAAGCCGCCCCACGTGGTGTCGATCGTGACGCTGTGCTCGTTGGCCAGCCAACTGCCCCTGGACAGGTTCCAGTCCTGTCCCACGGACACCGGCAGCGTCAACAGGTCGCCAGGCAGGCTGGCGGCGACGTCCACCCAGCCACCCATCGGGCCGGCCGTGTACGCGGTGACGAACAGCGACTCGCCTCCGAGCACGCTGCGCTTCAGCGACCTCATCACCCCACCCTCCATCTGAGCGGCGATGCCCACGTCGGGCGACATCGCGGACATGGCGCCGGATTCGGCGCGCATCGGCTCGTTCGGGGCCAACATGCAGCGGGCCAGGGCGAAGCTGGGGTTGTGCCGTATCTCGACCTGCATCATTCGTCCTTTCTCCCGACGTGCCGGCAGATTAGCGGCCGGGCGCCGGGTCGGGAGCCGCGCCACCGGGGACGCCAAGATCAACTCAGGGTTGTGGTTGGCTTCTCGCGCTCAGCCGCAGACCACACCCCGATGCGACGCGGATCGACAGGAGACAGCGATGGCCGTTCCAGCTTTTCAGGACCTTCCTCTCGGCAAGCGGGACCGGGAGTGGGACGGCGACGCCGCCGAGTCCCGCGTGCGTAAGTGGGCCGGCGCCGAGGACGGGCCGAATGCGAAGTACCGCGACGCACATGCCTGGTACGACGCCCCGAACAAGGAGAACTTCGGCAGCTACAAGCTGCTCATCGCCGAC
>JACCXW010000060.1 GCA_013696785.1 Geodermatophilaceae bacterium
GAACATTCCAGGACCCCGATGCGCGGCTCAGCCTGGAGCAGGAGTAGCAGGCGGGCGTCCAACGTGTCTATGTCGTGGGGCTGCATAGCGACAACTCTAGACAGGTTGTCCAGTTTGTCGTCCGGCGGTTGCACAGGCTGTCTGTCTGCGTGAACAGTGGCTGAATGACCGACATCTTGTCTGATCCCACCGCGCCAGAGCTGGACATCCTGGTCGGGGCGGTAGCGCACGATCCGGCGAACGACCCGTTCCCCGTCAAGGGCCTGGATGCGGTGGTGTTCGCGGTCGGCAACGCCAAGCAGGCAGCACACTTCTACTCCTCGGCCTTCGGCATGACAGTCGTGGCCTACTCCGGCCCGGAGACCGGCTCGCGGGATCAGGCGTCGTACGTGCTGCGCTCCGGCTCGGCGCGCTTCGTCCTGACCGGCGCGGTGCGCCCCGGAACAGAATTCGCGCGCCACGTAGCCGAGCACGGGGACGGCGTCGTCGACATCGCCCTGGAGATTCCCGACGTCCCGCGGGCCGTGGAGTACGCCCGCACGCAGGGTGCGACCGTGCTGACCGAGGCGTACGAGCTCACCGACGAGCACGGAACAGTGGTGCTCGCGGCGATCGCGACGTACGGCGAGACGCGGCACACCCTGGTCGACCGGTCCCGCTACTCGGGCCCCTACCTGCCCGGGTACGTGGAGGCGCAGCCGCTGATCGCCAAGCCGGTGGACGGTCCGAAGCGCTACTTCCAGGCGGTCGACCACTGCGTCGGCAACGTCGAGCTCGGCCGGATGGATGAGTGGGTCACCTTCTACAACCGCGTCATGGGCTTCACGAACATGAAGGAGTTCGTCGGCGACGACATCGCCACCGAGTACTCCGCCCTGATGAGCAAGGTCGTCACAAACGGCAACCACCGGGTCAAGTTCCCGCTGAACGAGCCGGCGGCCGGCAAGCGCAAGTCGCAGATCGACGAGTATCTGGAGTTCTACGGCGGTCCCGGCGTACAGCACATCGCATTGGCCACCGGCGACATCGTTGGCTCCGTACGCCACATGCGGGCGCAGGGCGTGGAGTTCCTCGACGCGCCGGACTCCTACTACGACACGTTGGGCGAGTGGGTCGGCGACACCCGGGTGCCGATGGACACGTTGCGCGAGCTGAAGATCCTTGCCGACCGCGACGAGGACGGTTACCTGCTGCAGATCTTCACCAAGCCGGTGCAGGATCGCCCGACGGTGTTCTTCGAGCTGATCGAGCGGCACGGTTCGCTCGGCTTCGGCAAGGGCAACTTCAAGGCATTGTTCGAGGCGATCGAACGCGAGCAGGAGCGCCGCGGCAACCTCTAGCTCGGCGATGTGATGGCACCCCCGCCCGGATCTCTTCTCGCACGTCCCCCGGGTCAGCGACCAGCCCTGCTGGACCGGAGACTTGTGGACGACCGCGCCTGAGCGGGTAGTCGGCGGCGCGCAGGGGCGGATTAGGCTCGGCGGATGGACGCCCAGACGTTGCGCGAAGCACAGAGTCCGTTCAAGCAGCGCTACCGGGACGAGCCCGACGCCGCCTTGATCACCCTGGTGGCCGACGGTTCGCTCGACGGCGCCGACGTGACCTGTTCCGTACAGACCGGCCAAGCGCTCGTCGCGGCCGGGCTGCATCCCGCCACCGGCGGTGACGGATCGGCCGCCTGTTCGGGCGACATGCTGTTGCAGGCTCTGGTCGCCTGCGCCGGCGTCACGTTCCGTGCTGTGGCCACCTCACTCGGACTGGACGTCGGCGGCACCACCTTGCACGCGGAGGGCGACCTGGACTTTCGCGGCACCCTCGGCGTCGACAAGCAGGCGCCGGTCGGTTTCACCGACATCCGGCTGCGGCTTGATCTCGACCCCGGCTCCACGCTGACGGCCGAGGAGCAGGCGACCCTGCTTCGGCTCACCGAGCGCTACTGCGTCGTGCTCCAGACGCTTCGCCGTACGCCGACGACCTCGGCCAGCATCGGCTGACCGGAACCGCCACCTCAGTCGAGGGCCGACACATAGCCGGCGGCGCGCAGCTCGGCGAGTACCCGCTCGCAGTGCTCGATGCCGCGCGTCTCCAGCGACAGCGCGATCCCGACCTCGCCGAGGTGCAGCCGGGCACTGGTCCGGGAGTGCTCGACATCCAGCACGTTCGCGCCGAGATCGGCGAGCAGGGTCAGCAGCACGGCCAGCGAGCCGGGCCGGTCCGGAACGTGCATCCGCAACGACAGGTAGCGGCCCGCGGCGATCATGCCGTGTTGCATGACGCGCAGCAGCAGCAGCGGGTCGATGTTTCCTCCGGACAGCACCGCCACGATCGGGCCGTCGAACCGCTTCGGCTCCTCCATGATGGCCGCGACGGCGGCGGCGCCGGCAGGCTCGACGACGAGCTTCGCCCGCTCCAGGCATAACAGCAGGGCCCGGCTGAGCGCCTCCTCGGAAACCGTCGTCACCTCGTCGACGAGGTCGCGCACATGCTCGAACGTCACCGGTCCCGGTGTCGGCACGGCGATGCCGTCGGCCATCGTCGCCATCACGTCCAGGGCCACGGGCTCACCGGCCGCGAGCGACGGCGGGAAGGACGCCGCTCCCTCGGCTTGCACGGCGACCACGCGGACATCCGGCCTGCTGCCCTTGATCGCCGCGGCCATACCGGACACCAGACCTCCGCCCCCGGTGCACACCAGCACTGTGCGCACTTCCGGGCACTGCTCCAGGATCTCCAGCCCGACCGTGCCCTGCCCGGCGATGATGTCCGGGTGGTCGAAGGGGTGGATGAAGATGGCGCCAGTGCGGTGGGCGTATTCAATGGCCGCGATCATCGCGTCGGCGATGGTGTCGCCGGTCAGGATCACTTCGGCGCCGTATGACGTCGTGGCCGCGATCTTGGGCAGCGGCGCACGAGTGGGCATGAAGACGGTGGACCGGGCTCCGAGCATGCCGGCCGCGAGCGCCACCCCCTGGGCGTGGTTGCCGGCACTGGCCGCGACGACACCCCGTGCGCGCTCGGCGGCGCTGAGCCGGCTGATCCGCACATAAGCACCGCGAATCTTGAACGATCCGGTGCGCTGCAGGTTCTCGCACTTGAGATAGACCGGGCTGCCCGTGCGCTCCTCCAGAACGCGGCAGTGCTCCAGCGGGGTGTACCGGATGATGCCCGCCAAGACCGAACGCGCCTGAAGGACCTCCTCGACATCCACGCGCAGGCCCACGACTGGATACTGCCACCACCACGCGTCAGCCCGGGCGGCTCACCCGTGCCAGTAGCGCTCCCCCTGCAGCACCAGCGCCGCGGCGCCGACCAGGCCGGCCCGCTGTCCGAGCGCCGCCGGAACGACCCGGGGCACTCGGGCGTAGTGCACGCCCGCGTGTTCGGCATAGGCGGCCGCCAGCGGGCCGAAGAGCAGGTCGCCGGCCTGCGCCAGACCGCCGCCGATGCAGACGATCTCGATGTCGAGCAGAGCGACGGTCGAGGCCAGCGCGATTCCGACTGCCCGGCCGGCCCGCGCCAAGGCGGCGACCGCGACCTCGTTGCCGCGCCGCGCGGACACGGTGACGGCCTCGGCGG
>JACCXW010000068.1 GCA_013696785.1 Geodermatophilaceae bacterium
CACCCGCTCGACGCTCGCGGGCACGGGATCCGACGTGCCGACGGCGACCTCAGCCGCCGCCGCGCGGCCACGGACGCGCACGTCGACGGCGTCGTGTCCTGCGACCTGCATCAACCAGCTCGCCCAGGACGGCTCACCCACGCGCCAGCCACCGGGCAGGTCGAACGGGTCCACGACGTCGCCGCGCGGCTCCAGGTCATTCAGTCGCTCCAGGGCGGCCGCGGCGAGGACATCGTCGGGAACGTCGTCCTCGACCAACGCGTCGACGCGGCGGGCCACCAGGCCGGTATCGAGCTTGCCGGCCACGACAGCAGGTTCGGAGCAAAGCGCCCGAAGGAATGCGATGTTCGTGCGTACGCCGAGGACGATGGTCTCGGCGAGTGCCGCGTCCAGGCGACCCAGGGCGGTCGCGCGGTCCGGCGCCCAGGCGATCACCTTCGCCAGCATCGGGTCGTAGTCGCTGCCGACGGTTGCGCCCAGACGCAGGCCGGAATCGACGCGGACGTGCGGCAGCGCCGGCTCGCTCAGGGCGAGCACCGTGCCGCCGGTCGGGAGGAAACCCCGGGCGGGATCCTCGGCGTAGATCCGCGCCTCGACGGCATGGCCGTTCAGCGTGACGTCGTCCTGACCGAAGCGCAGCGGTTCGCCGGCGGCTACCCGGATCTGTTGCTCGACCAGGTCGATGCCGCCGCCGGCGCCCACGTGCTCCCCGCCGTGAGGGCGCAGTGATACGACGAGTTCGGTGACTGGGTGCTCGACCTGCAGCCGGGTGTTCATCTCCATGAAGAAGAACTCCTCCGGCCGGTCGGCTGACACGATGAACTCCACCGTCCCGGCGCCGGTGTAGCCGACCGCCCGGGCCGCTTCGACCGCCGCCATGCCCATTCGGTGCCGGCCTGCGGCGTCCAGCAGGACGGAGGGTGCCTCCTCGATGATCTTCTGGTGCCGACGCTGCAGGCTGCATTCGCGTTCACCGAGATGAACGACAGTGCCGTGCTCATCGGCCAGCACCTGGATCTCGATGTGTCGCGGGTTTCGGACGAGCCGCTCGATCAGCAGCGTGTCGTCCCCGAAGGCGCCCCGAGCTTCCCGCCGTGCACCCGCGATGGCCTCGGCCAGGTCGGCGGGCTCGGTGACCTGCCGCATGCCCTTGCCGCCGCCGCCGGCCGACGGCTTCAGCAGGACCGGGTACCCGATCTCGCCCGCGGCTGCGGTCAGGTCGGAGTCGCCGAGGCCCGGGGTGTGCCGACCGGGGACGACCGGTACACCGGCCGCTTCGACCGTCTGCTTGGCCCGGATCTTGTCGCCCATCGTCTCGATGGCGCTCGACGGCGGGCCGATGAACACCAACCCGGCTTCCGTGCAGGCATGGACGAAGTCGGCGTTCTCGGCCAGGAAGCCGTAACCGGGGTGGACGGCCTGGGCGCCGCTGGACGTCGCGGCATCGACGATGCGGGGGATCGAGAGATAGCTTGCGGCCGCCGTGGCCGGCCCGATCCGTACGGCGATGTCGGCGTCGCGGACGTGCCGGGCGTCCCGGTCCGCGTCGGAGTAGACGGCGACCGAACGGATGCCCATTGCCCGTAGGGTGCGGATGATCCGGACCGCGATCTCCCCGCGGTTGGCGATCAGAACTGTCTGGAACATCACCGAGTCACATCCGGAAGACGCCGTAGCCGACCGGCTCCAGCGGTGCGTTGGCGCAGGCGGACAGGGCAAGGCCCAATGCCATCCGGGTCTGCAGGGGGTCGATGACGCCGTCGTCCCAGAGCCGCGCCGTCGCGTAATAGGGATGGCCCTGGCTCTCGTACTGCTCGCGGATCGGCGACTTGAACTCATCTTCGTCCACCGTGGACCATTCCTGGCCGCGGCCTTCGAGCTGTTCGCGCCGGACGGTCGCCAGCACCGCGGCCGCCTGCTCCCCGCCCATGACGGAGATCCGCGCGTTAGGCCAGGTGAAGAGGAATCGAGGCGAATACGCCCGTCCGCACATCGAGTAGTTCCCGGCACCAAACGAGCCGCCAATGATGACGGTCAGTTTCGGTACCCGCGCGCAGGCGACGGCGGTCACCATCTTGGCGCCGTTCTTTGCGATGCCGCCGGCCTCGTACTCCCGCCCGACCATGAAGCCGGTGATGTTCTGCAGGAACAGCAACGGAACCCTGCGCTGGTCGCACAGCTCGATGAAGTGAGCACCCTTGAGCGCGGATTCGCTGAACAGGATGCCGTTGTTCGCGACGATCCCGACGGGATGGCCGTGCAGCCGCGCGAATCCGGTGACCAGGGTCTGTCCGTACAGCGCCTTGAACTCGTGGAAGCGACTGCCGTCCACGAGCCTCGCGATCACTTCCCGGACGTCGTACGGCGTGCGGGTCTCGGCCGGTACGACGTCGTACAGGCCGGCCGGATCGACGGCGGGTTCCTCGGTGGGTACGACGTCCCAGGGCCGGGCGGCTCGCGGGGCCAGCGTCCCGACGATCTGCCGGACGATCTGCAACGCGTGCGCGTCGTCGTCGGCCAGGTGGTCGGTGACTCCGGAAGTGCGACTGTGCAGGTCCCCACCGCCGAGGTCCTCCGCGGTCACGACTTCTCCGGTCGCGGCTTTTACGAGCGGCGGACCGCCGAGGAAGATCGTGCCCTGCTCGCGCACGATCACGGCCTCGTCGCTCATGGCCGGCACGTAGGCGCCTCCGGCCGTGCAGGACCCGAGCACGGCGGCGACCTGCGGGATACCCCGCGCCGACATCGTCGCCTGGTTGAAGAAGATCCGGCCGAAATGCTCGCGATCCGGGAAGACCTCGTCCTGGCGGGGAAGGAAGGCGCCACCGGAATCCACCAGGTACAGGCATGGCAGCCGGTTCTGCAGCGCCACCTCCTGCGCGCGCAGGTGCTTCTTGACCGTCATCGGGTAGTAGGTGCCGCCCTTGACGGTGGCGTCGTTCGCCACCACGACACATTCGCGGCCGGCGACCCGACCGACACCGGTG
>JACCXW010000108.1 GCA_013696785.1 Geodermatophilaceae bacterium
GGTCCCCCCGCTGCCGAAGCCCTCACCGACGAGGTACGAACGGCCGGGCGGGATCACGCCTACCAGCTGAGTGACCTGCCACGAGACCCCGGTCGACGACGCGTACTGGACCGACCACCCCTCGACGCTCACCTCGGCGGCGCCGCGGTTGTACAGCTCGATGAAGTCCTGCTTGAGCGTGGCGCCGGAGTTACCGCCAGCGCCGTAGACCTCGGCTATGACGATGTCCGCGGAGACCGCCTGCGCGGGAGCGGCGAGAGCCACCACGCCGGCGGGCAGTACGGCGACCGCCGCGGTGGACAGGACGGCACGAATGCTCTTGCGCACGGAGTGACTCCTCTGGAGGCAATCGTTGACTGACCGTTAGTACCAGCCGCGACCGACAGACACCATGAACGCTCGGTGTTTGGTCAATGAATGCCTGACGATGCAGGCCCGGTTGGGCGCTACTGCGGAGCGGACTGGCCGGTGGTCTCGGACCAGTTCCTCGGATTCTTGCGGCTGGGCTGCACCCGGGGCGGCTCTCCGGGCATCTTCGGATGGTCCGGGGGATAGGGCATGTCACCGAGGCCGTGGTCCCGCTCGTCGCGCTCGGCCTGTTCGAGCAGTGGCAGCAGGGAGTACGCCGTCTCGTCGATGCCGGCCAGCAGATCGCCTCGTTCGGCGTACCGGCCCGCCATCGTCGACACCGTGAAGTCGTTCGGGTCCAGATCGGCAAGCTCGTCCCAGGTGACCGGAGCGGAAACCGTCGCCCGAGGCGTCCCACGGACCGAGTACGCCGAGGCGATCGTGCGGTCGCGGCAGGCTTGGTTGAAGTCGATGAAGATTCGTTCGCCGCGCTCCTCCTTCCACCAGCTGGTGGTCACGAGGTCGGGTCTGCGGCGTTCGACCAGCCGCGCGAGTGCGATCGTCGCCCTGCGGACCTCGGTGAAGGTCCACCGTGGCTCGATCCGGATGGCGACGTGGATGCCGCGGCCGCCCGAGGTCTTCGGATGTCCGCGCCAGCCGAGATCGGCGAGGACTGCCCGGACCTCGCCGGCCACAGCCGCGGCGTCGGCGAAGTCGGTCCCCGGCTGCGGATCCAGGTCCAGTCGCAACTCGTCGGGCTGGTCCACGTCGGCCCGGCGTACCGGCCACGGGTGGAAGTCGAACGTGCCCAGGTTGGCCGCCCACGCCAGGTCCGCGACGTGGGTGGGGCAGAGCTCATCGGCCTTACGGCCGCTCGGGAAGGAGATCCGCGCGGTCTGGATCCAGTCCGGCGCGCCCTTGGCGATCCGCTTCTGGTAGAACGCCTCGCCGGTCACACCGTCGACGAAACGCTTGAGCGTGGTGGGCCGCTCCCACAGCGCACCGAGCAGCGCCGGGCCGACGGAGACGTAGTACTCGACGACGTCGCGCTTGGTCAGCTTGGGCTCGGGAAAGTAGACCTTTTCCGGGTTGCTGACCCGAACCGTTCGCCCGCCCACGTCCATCTCGATGGCAGGCGTCGGCATCCGTGCAGCGTACGGGGCGTCGGTGAGGGAGTGGAATCTCTTGGCGTCCGGTAGGAATGCCGCATGAGCGCTCAGAATGCAGTGGTCGAGAACGTTCCGAAAGGTGTGTACGTCGGGGGTCAGTGGCGCGAAGCCAGCGGCGGCGCAAGTTTCGCCGTCGAGGACCCCGGCACCGGCAAGCGGCTTTGCGACGTGGCGGACGGGCAGGCCGAGGATGCCAAGGAGGCGTTGGCTGCCGCCGTGGCCGCGCAGCAGGAATGGGCGGCAACGCCACCCCGGGAACGCGGTGAGATCCTGCGCCGGGCCTGGCAGCTGATGACCGAGCGGGTCGAGGACCTCGCCATGCTCATGACGCTGGAGATGGGCAAGAGCCTGGCCGAGTCAAAGGCCGAGGTGACGTACGCCGCTGAGTTCTTCCGCTGGTTCAGTGAGGAGGCGGTGCGGATCGAGGGCCGGTACGCCCAGAACCCCGCCGGTGGATCCCGGCTGCTCACCATGAAACAGCCGGTCGGCCCGTGCCTGCTCATCACGCCGTGGAATTTCCCGCTGGCGATGGGTACCCGCAAGATCGGCCCGGCCATCGCCGCCGGCTGCACGATGATCGTGAAGCCGGCACAGCTCACCCCGCTGTCGATGCTGCAGTTGACCGACCTGCTCGCCGAGGCGGGCCTGCCGCCGGGCGTTCTCAACGTCGTACCCAGCTCGTCGGCGGGCAAGACGGTCGGCCCCCTGATGTCCGATCCGCGGCTGCGCAAGGTGTCGTTCACCGGGTCGACGCCGGTGGGCCAGGCGCTGATGGCGCAGGCTGCCGAGAACCTGCTGCGGGTGTCGATGGAACTCGGCGGCAACGCGCCGTTCCTGGTCTTCAGCGACGCCGATCTCGACGCCGCCGTCGACGGCGCGGTGGTGGCAAAGATGCGCAACAACGGCGAGTCGTGCGTCGCGGCCAACCGCTTCCACGTCGCGGCGAACGTGGCCGAGGAGTTCGCCCGGAAGCTGGCCGACCGGCTCGGCTCGATGACGCTCGGCCACGGAGCCGAGGAGGGCACCCAGGTCGGGCCGCTCATCGACGGCGACCAGCGGGACAAGGTGGCCGAACTCGTCGACGATGCCGTGGCCAAGGGCGCCAAGGTCGCGACCGGCGGCTCCGCTGTCGACGGCGACGGCTACTTCTTCGCGCCGACCGTGCTGACCGACGTACCGAAAAAAGCCCGCATCCTTCGCGAGGAGGTGTTCGGCCCGGTCGCGCCCGTCACCACGTTCGGTTCCGAGGAGGAAGCGCTCGCGCTGGCGAACGGCACCGAGTTCGGGCTCGTGGCATACGTGTTCACGCAGGACCTGGGGCGGGCGCTGCGGGTCGCCGAAGGCCTGGAGACCGGCATGGTCGGGCTGAACACCGGTCTGGTATCGAACGCCGCGGCGCCGTTCGGTGGTGTGAAGGCATCCGGGTTCGGCCGGGAGGGCGGCGTCGAAGGCATTGAGGAGTATCTGTCGACCAAGTACGTGGCAGTGTCGATGAGCTAGGCGGCCGAGGCCTCAGTTGGCAGGGCAGTTCTGATTTGTCGGTACCCGGAGATCTATCAGGTAGGCGTTCACCGCGCCTGTGATGCACGGCGTCTTCGGGTACGCCGTG
Source organism: Geodermatophilaceae bacterium (assembly GCA_013696785.1). GTDB lineage: Bacteria > Actinomycetota > Actinomycetes > Mycobacteriales > Geodermatophilaceae > JACCTY01. The sequence goes on from JACCXW010000108.1 coordinate 3,127, forward strand.
TGCCCTTCGCCGATCCAGGTGAGCAGGAAGCCGGAGTCCAGTTCCCCGGTCATGGCCTGGGCGCCGGTGTATGGCGTGGCCGGGTCATTCGTCGTGCCTATCACCATGATCGGTTGGGCGCCGCCCGCGTTCCGGATGGGCAGCGGATGCCGCGGCGCCTGCCAGCGGTCGCAGCTGAGCACGTTGGCTGCGATCGGAGCACCGAAGATGGGGTACAGGCCTCGCATCTCTTCGATGAGCGCGCGGATCTCCGCATCGGTGAACGTCTCCGCTGAGTCCGCGCAGTTGACGCTCAGATTGGCCTCCAGCAGGTTCGAGTAGGTCCCGTCTGCCTGCCGCCCGGTGTAGGAGTCGGCCAGCTGCACCAACCCGGTGCCATCCCCCGACTCGGCCAGGCCGATCGCCGCCGCGAGTGCGGGCCACATCTCCTGGCTGTACAGCGATGACAGGACGCCGGTCAGGACGAGCCCGACGGAAACTGTCCGGCCGTCTCCGGCGGGAATCGGCAGCGGGGATTGACGCGCGTCTTCCAGCACGTCGAGAACCGTCTGCTGCGGGTTCTCACCGGCCGCACACGCGCCGGTCGCGACACATTCGGCGGCGAAGGCGTCGAAGGCGCTCTCGAAACCGCGGGCCTGCGCCTCGGTCGCCGCCCGTTCACCGAGTGTCGGGTCCGTGGCCGCGTCCAGGACCAGAGCGCGCACGTTCCCGGGGAACAGCTCCGCGTACGCGGAGCCGAGGGTCGTGCCGTAGGAGTAGCCGAGGTAGGTCAGCCGCGACTCGCCGAGAGACTCCCGCAGCTGATCCATGTCCCGGGCGGTGTTCACAGTGTTGATGAGTCCGAGTTCGTCGCCGTACCGGTC
>JACCXW010000118.1 GCA_013696785.1 Geodermatophilaceae bacterium
GAACCCGGGTCTACATCACATTTCTCGCGAACACGCAGTTCGAGGACACGCTGTCGCTCGCCGCCCGCGCGGTCCGCGAAGGGATGCGGCCGGTCCCTCACCTTGCCGTCCGAGCCATCCGCGACCGTGCCGCCCTGACGGGAATGATCGCCGCGCTGGCCGGGATCGGCGTCACCGAGGTGCTCGTGGTCGCCGGGTCGGTGTCCAAGCCGGCCGGGGAGTACGAGGAGACGATGCAGGTGCTGCGCTCCGGCGTACTGCCCGAGCACGGGATCATCCGCATCGGCGTCGCCGGACATCCCGAGGGCACTCCGGACATCCAGGCCGCCGACCTCGCCGCGGCACTGGACGCGAAGAACGCCCTAGCCGCCGAGCAGGGCATCGACATGTACCTCATCACCCAGTTCTGTTTCGCGCCCGAGCCGATCATCACGTGGGAGCGCGAGATCCGGGCCGCCGGCAACCGGCTCCCGATCGTCATCGGGCTGCCCGGGCTCACGTCCCCGGCCAAACTTCTCAGGTTCGGTCTCTCCTGCGGTATCGGACCGTCCCTCAAGGTGCTTCGCAAGCAGAGCGGCGGGGTACTGAAGCTCGCCACGTCCTCGGTGTACCACCCTGACCAGACGATGCTCGGTCTCGTTCGCGCCCGTACCGCCGACCCGGCGTCGCTCATCCGGGGCGTGCACTTCTTCCCCTTCGGGTCGCTGCTGCGCACTGCCGAGTGGGCCACGCAGGTGAGCGCCGGCCAGTTCGTGGTCGAACGGAACGACACGCTGCGCGTGACCGCTTGACATCCCCGAACTCACGACCAGGCGATGTCGCCTGGGCCGCCCCGGACCGCCGAACGATGAGAGAGAGACAGCATGCCGTTCCCGTCTGACCTCGAGATTGCCCAAGGCGCGCACCTCAAGCCACTGAGCGATATCGCCGCCGACATGGGCATCGGGGCGCACCTGCTCGAGCCCTACGGCGAGAACGTGGCCAAGATCAAGCTGGCGGCGATCGAGGAGTTGGCCGACCGGCCCAAAGCACGCTACGTCGTCGTGTCGGCGATCACGCCGACGCCGCTCGGCGAGGGCAAGACCACCACGACCGTGGGTCTCGGCCAGGCGATGAGGCACATCGACAAGCGCGCGACCATCGCGATCCGGCAACCGTCGATGGGTCCGACGTTCGGCATCAAGGGCGGGGCCGCCGGCGGCGGCTACAGCCAGGTGGTGCCGATGGAGATCCTGAACCTGCACCTAACCGGTGACTTCCACGCGGTAACCGCGGCACACAACCTCTTGAGCGCGATGGTCGACAATGACCTGTTCCAGGGCAACCCGTCCGGCCTCGACCAACACAACATCACCTGGCGACGGGTGATGGACGTCAACGACCGCGCACTGCGCAACATCATCGTGGGTCTGGGCGCCCGACTGGACGGTATCCCGAGGCAGACCGGATTCGACATCACAGCAGCGTCGGAGGTGATGGCGATCCTGGCCCTGACGACCTCGCTCGCCGACATGCGGGCGCGGCTGGGTCGAATCGTCGTCGGATACACCAAGGACAGCGTCCCGGTCACGGCAGAGGAGATCGGCTGCGCCGGCGGGATGGCGGCCATCATGAAAGAGGCCGCCAAGCCCAACCTCATGCAGACGCTGGAGAACACGCCGGTCCTGGTGCACGCCGGGCCGTTCGGCAACATCGCAACGGGCAACTCCTCGATCATCGCCGACCTGATCGGCATCCGTGGTGGCGACTATCTGATCACCGAAGCGGGCTTCGGCGCGGACATGGGTGCCGAGCGCTTCTTCAACATCAAGTGCCGCGCCTCGGGCCTGACACCGGACGCCGCAGTCGTCGTGGCGACGGTGCGGGCGCTGAAGTCCCACTCGGGCAACCACAAGATCGTCGCGGGCAAGGAACTGCCCGAGGCGCTGCTCAAGGAGAACCCGGACGAGGTTCACGTCGGCGGGGCGAACCTGCGCAAGCAGATCGAGAACATCCGCATCCACGGCGTCTCCCCCGTCGTGGCGATCAACGCCTTCCCGGACGACCACCCCTCCGAGCACCAGGCCATTCGCGAGATCGCCGAGTCCATGGGCGCCCGCGTCGCGGTCTGCAACCACTTCGCCGACGGTGGCCGCGGAGCCGTGGAGTTGGCCGAAGCCGTGGTCGAGGCCGCCGAGGAAGAGACACATTTCGCCGTGCTGTACCCGGACGACGCGTCATTGAAGACGAAGATCGAGACGGTGGCCGCGAAGGTGTACGGCGCCGCCGGGGTCGAGTACAGCGCGACGGCGAACAAGCAGTTGGACAACTACGAGCGCAACGGCTTCGGCAATCTGCCCGTGTGCATCGCCAAGACCCACCTCTCGATCTCCTCCGACGCCGCGCTCAAGGGCGCTCCGACGGGCTGGTCGTTGTGGGTTCGGGAGGTCCGCGCGTCCGTCGGCGCCGGCTTCGTCTATCCGATCTGCGGTGACATGCGCACGATGCCCGGTCTCGGCACGAAGCCGGCGGCGAGCATCATCGACCTCGACGCCGAAGGCAACATCGTCGGACTGTCCTGACTGTGACTCTGCTGCAGCTGCGGGTCGGCGAACTGCTGGACTCCGTCGCCGCCCGTACGCCGGCTCCCGGCGGCGGCGCCGTCGCAGCAGTGGTC
>JACCXW010000124.1 GCA_013696785.1 Geodermatophilaceae bacterium
ATGTGGATCATCTTGTCGGTACCCGTGGGTCCCGTGGGTACTGCGCTGGAAGGCGCGAGGAATATGCAGAGGCTGATGAAGAGAACGAGCGAGAAGCACGCCCGGCGCAGCTGATCGACGGTCACTCGCCCAGTCTCCCGCGCCGGGAGCCTCACGGGAGGAGCAGGTGCACGTCCCCGAACTCATGCCAGCGGTAGCCGCCGATCAGGGCGGCGGCGTACGAGCTGCAGAGCAGGCCCTGCCCGGCCACCGCCTCCAGCATCATCAGATGCGAAGCCTGCGGCTCGTGCCACCCCGTCAGTAGACCGTCCACTGTGGACACCTTGTGATCGGGGCCGATGACGAGATCCGTCCAGCCCTCCGCCGCCTGCACCGTTCCCCGAGCATCGACGGCAGACTCCAGCGCGCGGACGACCGTCGTACCGATGGCGATCACCCGTCCGCCGCGGGCGTGCGTCTCGGTGATCGCCTGTACGGTGGCCGCCGGGACCGAGAACCACTCCGCGTACGGCGGATCGCCGGCCTCGGCCGACGACACCCCGCAGTGCAGCACCACGTCTGCGAGCTGGACGCCCCGCAGCCGCAACCGGCGGATCAGTCGCGAGGTCAGAGGACGCCCCGCGCTCGGCATCTCCACACTGCCTGGCGTGTCGGCGTACGACGTGCGGTAGCTCGACAGTGGCCACGGCGAACTGACATACCCGTACCGGATCGGCCGGCCGTGCATGGTGAGCCAGCGCAACAGCGGCACCGGCGTGCCGATCTCGGCGACCCACAGCCTGGCCCGGTCCCGGCCGCCGGGGTAGGAGTCGATGACGCGCAGTTCCCCACCGCCGCGCAGTTGCACGACCTCGCCGTACCTCGGCTCGTCGGTCTGGGTGCTGGCCGGCGGGTCCGGAACGCGGAACTCGACCGTCCACGCCGAACGGGTGTCGGCCAGCGCGTCCTTCGGTGACCCCCCGGGCAGCACCGTCGACAGATGGATCTCGACAGGCTGGGCGTCTCGGCCGACTCCGGTGATCGCGGCCGGCAGCGTGTCGGAGCCGTTGACGACCACGAGGTCGCCAGCACGCAGCACGGAGGGCAGGTCACGCGCTCGGCGATGCTCCAGCGGGCGACCGGCCGCCGCGACGAGCATCCGCACGCCGTCCCGGGCGATGCCGCGGGCCTCCGGGGGGGCCGTGGCGATGTTCCCCACCGGCACCTCGAAGTCCGGCAGGCACGTCAGGCCGGACCGGCCCGCGGCAAGAGGGGTCACCGACGTCATTCCACGGCCCTTGCCAGCGCGTGTCCGGTGAGCGCGCCGGCGCTGTACCGACCCGAGGGCAACGCGCCCTTCAGAATCGACTCCAGGCAGGGCAGCACCGACTCCGGCAGCGGCCGGTCGCTGATGTCCTCGCCGGGGTAGGCCTCGGCATGCATCTGTGTCCGCATGTCACCCGGGTCGACGGCGTACACCCGGAGGTCCGGCTCCTCGGCAGCGAGCACCTTGACGATCTGGTCGAGCGCGGCCTTGCTGGCGCCGTACCCACCCCAGCCCTCGTACGCCTCCACCGCCGCATCACTGCTGATCGCGATGATCGTGCCGCGGTTTGCCCGCAACGTCGGCAGCGCAAGCTGGATCAGCCGCAACGGCGCCACCGTGTTGACGTCCAAGGTGTGCCGCAGCCGCTCCACGTCGTAGTCGGCCAGCGGTGGCAGCGGGTTCTGCCCGAGCGTCGAGGCGTTGAGGATCAGCAGGTCGAGGCCTCCCCCGGCGGCGGTCACCAGGGCGCGACGGTGAGTCTCGTCGGTGACATCCCCGACGACGGCGGTGACGCCGCTGAGCCCCTCGGTGGCCGCGGCGAGATCCGCGGCAGTCCGGGCGTCGACGACGACGCGCCAGCCGCCGTCGGCCAGGTGCGTGGTGAGTGCAAGTCCGAGGCCTCGCGAGGCCCCGGTGATGAGTGCTGTAGTCATGACCACCACGCTGCCGCGGGTCACCATCGACGGCATCGGCCGCGGGTCCGTGGCGGTGTAGGACGAAGGTCCTAGGTCTCCCGGACCAGACCCTCCCGTACGGCGTACAGCGCCGCCTGGGTCCGGTCGGTCACACCGAGCTTGGCCAGTACGGCGCTGACATGGGCCTTGACAGTCTTCTCCGACAGCGCCAGTTCCCGCGCGATGAGCCGATTCGTGAGCCCGCGAGCGATCAGCTGCAGCACCTCGGACTCCCGTGGAGTCAACGGGTCGCGCTGCTCGGCATTCATGCTGCGCATCACGGTGGCCGCCACTTGCGGGTGCAGTGGCGCCCCGCCTGCGGCCACCGACCGCAGCGCGTCGGCGAGTTCGCGCGGACCGATGTCCTTGAGCAGGTAGCCGGCGGCACCGGCGTGGATGGCCGACAGCACGGCCTCCTGCCCGCCGAAGCTGGACAACACGACGACCTTGACGTCGGGATGGTCCCGGCGCAGCCGGCGCAGCGCGTCCACGCCGGACAGTCCCGGCAGCACCAGGTCCATGACCACGATGTCCGGCAGCAGCGACCGGACGAGCGCGAGTGCCTGCTCCGCGGTGCCCGCCTCGCCGACGACGGCCATGTCCGGCTGCAGTTCGAGGAACGTCCGCAGCCCGGTCCGGACCAGCTCGTGGTCGTCGCACAGCAGCAGCCGGATCGGCTCGGGCACGGGCATCTCAGACACAGGGCACCTCGGCCAGCACCACGGTGCCGCCGCCGCGCGTGCTTTCCAGCTCGAGCGTGCCGCCCAGGGCGGCCACCCGCTCAGCCATGGACGTCAGGCCGAGCCGGGTCGATTGCTGCTGGGAACTTCGCGGCAGCGCGAAGCCCCGACCGTCGTCCCGCACGGTCAGTCGAACACCGTCATCGGGGTACTCCAGCAGCACGTCGACCCGGCCCGCTCCGGAGTGTTGCAGCGCGTTGGACAGTGCCTCCGTGGCGACCTTCAGCAACTCGGCGTCCACCAGCGGGCGCCGTACGACGGCGACACCCGGTGCGGAGAAGCGGATGTCGACGTCGTGGACGCGGCGGAGCAGGTCGACGCGGCGGCGCAGGGCGGCGGCCAGGCCGTCCCGCCCGAGATCGGTTGGTCGCAGCGTGTCCACGAGCGCGCGCAACTCGTCCTTCGCGGTGGTGGCCAGCGTCCGGACCCGGTCGAGCTCTTCGCCCAGGCGTCGGTCGGAACCGGCGAGTGTGGCCGCGGTCTCGGCGGACAGGGACAGACTGAACAGGGTCTGGGTCACCGAATCGTGCAGGTCCCTAGCGAGCCGGGTCCGTTCCTCGGCGATCGACAGCTCCCGGGACCGCTCGTGCCGCTGGGCGTTCACGACGGCGAGCGCCGCGTGCGCTGCCAGTGCCTCGACCACCTCCTGGTCGGCGTCGGTGAACTCGCCACCCTGGGCCGGGTCGGTGAGGTACAGCCCGGCGACGATCTCCCCGCCGGCGATGATCGGGACGCCGAGGAAGGCGGTCATGACCGGATGCGCTGAGGGCCACCACTGAAAGCGTGGGTCGGTGCGGATGTCGGCCAGCCGCAACGGCTCGGGATTGGTCAGCATCGCACCAAGGATCCCGTGCGTACGAGGCAACGCGCCGATCGCCTCCCACGTCTGCGCATCGACCCCGGCGGTCAGGAACAGCGCGAAGCCACCTTCGCCATCCGGGACCCCGACGGCGGCGTACCGCGCGCCGGTCAGCTCACGCGCGGCGTCCAGGATCGTCTGCAGCACCGCTTCGGTACGCCGTACGCCGCCAAGGGCCAGGGCGAGATCGAGAAGCCGGCGTAGGACGCCGGGATCATGGGTACCCATCGCGTCTATCCTGACAGCGATGCGAATCGGATGACGGCGGGATCTGGCCATGGGTGACGCAGGTGGCGGGGGCGGCGTAGCGCCGCTGGCAGGTGCGCGGCTCGGTGCGGCGCAGGTGGTGCGCTACGGCGGGATGCTCTTCCTGGCGGCGGTGCTGGTGCAGTTCTACCTGGCCGGCCGGGGCGTATTCGGTGCGTCCGGACCGGTCGAGGGGGCCGAGGACCTCGACCCGCATCGGCTCCTGGGCACGGTGCTGGCGGCGTTGGCGCTGATCCTGCTCGTCGCCGCGGCCGTTGCCCGCCAGACGCAGCGGATGTTGCCAACGGCTGTGGTGCTGTTCGTCCTCACCGCGGTGGAGGGCCTGCTGGCCGGCGCCGGCAGTGACACACCGTCCCTCGCCGGCGGGTTGCACGTCGTCGTGGCCCTCCTCATCTTTGGACTCGGCGTGGAACTGGTGTCCGGTACCCGGACGCTCTCGCCGCGCCGTTAGCTTCAGCGCCCGCGCAAGGAATTTCAGCGCCCGCGCACGGGTCTCAGAGCCCGAGCAGGGGCTCCAGGCCGACAGTGAGACCCGGTCGCCGGTTGACCTCTCGGACCGCGAGCAGGACGCCGGGCATGAACGACACCCGGTCCAGCGAGTCGTGCCGGATGCTCAGCGTCTCCCCGGTCGTGCCGAACAGCACCTCTTGGTGCGCGACGAGGCCGGTCAGCCGGACCGAATGCACCCGGATGCCGTGCGGGGCGCAGCCACGGGCACCGGGCATCTCGGTGACGGTGCCGTCCGGTGGGGCGCCCATGCCTACCTCGGCGCGGGCCGCGGCGATCGCCTGGGCGGTGCGGTCGGCGGTACCGCTCGGGGCGTCCACCTTCGACGGATGATGCATCTCGATGATCTCGACGGACTCGAAGAATTGAGCGGCCTGCTCGGCGAAACGCATGCTGAGAACCGCGCCGATGCCGAAGTTCGGGGCGATCAGGACGCCGAGTTCGGGTTTGTACTCCAGCCACTCCCGCACCGTTGCGAGCTTGGCATCATCGAACCCGGTGGTACCGACAACGCAGTTGATGCCCTGGTCGATGCAGAACCTGATGTTGTCCATGACCACGTCGGGCGTGGTGAAGTCGACGACAACGTCAGCGCCCGCGTCCGCGACGTTGAACAACCAGTCGCCCGAGTCGACCATGGCGACGAGTTCGAGATCGGGCTCCCCGTCGATCGCCCGGCAGACCTCGGCGCCCATCCGGCCACGGGCACCGAGTACTCCCACTCGAAGCAGCTCCACCTCCTGGCTGATGGTCACAGAACTCCCTCGAGGTCGGCGTCCTTGAAGGGACCGACGACAGCCAAGCACATCGGCTGATCCAGCAGATCGTGGGCAAGCTCGCGGATCTGCTCGGGTGTCACGGCGTCGATCCGGCTGAGTAGATCGGTGACCGTGATGTGCTCGCCGTACGTCAGCTCGCTCTTGCCGATCCGGCTCATCCGGGACCCGGTGTCCTCCAGCCCCAGGACGAGCCCGCCGCGGAGCTGGCCCTTGCCGCGGGTCACTTCCTCGTCGGTGAGGCCGTGCTCAGCCACCTTGCCGAGTTCCTCTCGCAGGATCGCCAGCACCTCCCGAACCCGCTTGGGCTGGCAGCCGGCGTAGACACCGAACGTCCCGGCCCCCGCGAACTGGGTGGCGTATGAGTACACGGAGTACGCCAGGCCGCGGCGTTCGCGGACCTCCTGGAACAGTCGCGAACTCATCCCGCCGCCTAGGGCGTTGTTGAGCACACCCATGGCGTACCGGCGCTCGTCACAGCGATCGAGGCCGAAGCCTCCCATGGTGATGTGCGCCTGCTCGGTCCCGCGGTCGATCACACCGACTCGCGCAGCCGGTGCGTCCGGGCGCGGCGGCGTACCCGTCCGGGGTGGAGCCGGAATACCGCCGTCTCGCAACTGGGGTTCGAAGGCCTTGCGGACAAGTCGGACGATGGTGCCGTGGTCGACGTTTCCAGCGGCCGCCACCACCATCGACGACGGTCGGTAGCGGCGGCGGTAGTACCCGGCAATCTGGGTCCGCTGCAGCGACTCGATCGAGGCCACCGAGCCGATCACCGCCCGCCCGAGCGGATGCGACCCGAACAGCGTCTCACCGAACAGGTCGTGTACGGCGTCGCCCGGGTCGTCGTCGCGCATCGCGATCTCTTCCAGGATGACGCCGCGCTCGTTCTCCACGTCCGCGCTGGTGATCACCGCGTCGGTGACGACATCGCACACCACGTCGACCGCTAGCGGTAGGTCGCTGTCGAGGACGTGGGCGTAGAAGCAGGTGCTCTCCTTGGCGGTGAAAGCGTTCATCTCACCACCGACGGCGTCCATCACCGCCGCGATCTCCAACGCGCTGCGCCGCTGGGTGCCCTTGAACAGCAGGTGCTCCAAGAAGTGCGACGCACCGGCCAGCGGCGTCGTCTCGTCCCGGGAGCCGACACCGACCCACACGCCGAACGTCGCGGAGTGCACTCCCGGCATCGATTCGGTGATGACCCGCAGCCCGCCCGGCAGCACGGTGCGGCGGATGACTCCGCCGTCCGTGCCCCGGGAGAGCAGTCGGGTCTGGGCCTTACCGCCGGCCCCCGCGACGGTCAGGTGCGGCGCCTTGGAGGCCATCCGGCTATTCGCCGGCCGGTGAGCCGCTGGCGTCCGGGTCGGCCACCGGCGCCAGGCTGATCTTCCCCCGGGCGTCGATGTCGAGGATCTCGACCTGGAGCTTGTCGCCGACGTTGATGACGTCTTCCACCTTGTTGATCCGCTTGCCGCTGCCGAGCTTGCTGATGTGCACGAGCCCGTCCTTGCCAGGAAGGAGTGACACAAAGGCACCGAACGCGGTCGTCTTGACCACTGTGCCTAAAAAGCGCTCACCGACCTTCGGCATCTGCGGGTTGGCGATGGCGTTGATCCGGTCCACGGCGGCCTGCGCCGACGGGCCGTCGGTGGCGCCGACGTAGATCGTGCCGTCGTCCTCGATCGTGATGTCCGCGCCGGTCTCGTCCTGGATGGCGTTGATCATCTGACCCTTGGGCCCGATCACCGCACCGATCTTGTCGATCGGGATCATCACCGTGGTGACACGCGGCGCGTACGGGCTCATCTCATCTGGTGCGTCGATCGCCTCGTTCATGACCTCCAGGATGTGCAGCCGTGCGGCCCGCGCCTGGGTCAGCGCCGCGGCCAGCACGTCTGAGGGAATCCCGTCCAGCTTGGTGTCCAGCTGCAGTGCGGTGACCAGATCCTTGGTGCCGGCGACCTTGAAGTCCATGTCACCGAAGGCATCCTCGGCGCCGAGGATGTCGGTCAGCGCGACGTAATTGACGGTGCCGTCGGCTGAGCCTTCCCCGAAGTCGGAGACCAGGCCCATCGCGATGCCCGCGACCGGAGCCTTGAGGGGCACACCGGCGTTCAGCAATGACATCGTCGCCGCACAGACCGAGCCCATCGACGTCGACCCGTTGGAGGCCAGCGCCTCGGAGACCTGCCGGATCGCGTACGGGAAGTCCTCGCGACTCGGCAGCACGGGAACGATCGCCCGCTCGGCGAGCGCTCCGTGGCCGATCTCGCGCCGCTTTGGCGATCCCACGCGGCCCGTCTCACCGGTGGAGTACGGCGGGAAGTTGTAGTTGTGCATGTAGCGCTTGCGGTTCTCCGGGTTGAGCGTGTCGACCATCTGCTCCATCCGGAGCATGTTCAGCGTGGTGACGCCCAGGATCTGGGTCTCCCCGCGCTCGAACAGCGCCGACCCGTGCACCCGCGGGACGACCTCGACCTCAGCGGACAGCGGCCGGATGTCGGCCAGCCCACGGCCGTCGATGCGCACCTTCTCACGCAGGATGCGCTGGCGCACCGACTTCTTGGTGACCGCGCGGAACGCGCCGCTGATCTCCTTCTCGCGTCCCTCGAACTGTGCTGAGAGGGCGCTCTTCGCCTCGTCCTTGATCCGGTCGAGCTCGCTCTCGCGCTCCAGCTTGTCCGCGATCGTCAGCGCCGTGGCGACCGCGTCGGTGGCTTGAGCGGTGACCGCGGCCAGGACGTCGTCCTGGTAGTCCAAGAACTGCGGAAAGACCATCGTCTCCTTGGCGGCGGCCGCGGCCAGTTCACGCTGCGCCCGGCACAGCTCGGCGATGAACGGCTTCGCCGCTTCCAGGCCTTGCGACACGATCTCCTCGGTCGGAGCGGTGGCACCGCCGGCGACGAGCTCGATGGCGTTCTTGGTGGCCTCGGCCTCGACCATCATGATGGCCACTTCGCCGTCCTCGGCTACCCGGCCGGCGACGACCATGTCGAACACGGCCGTCTCCAGCTCGGTGTGCGTCGGGAAGGCCACCCACTCACCCTCGACGAGCGCGATCCGGGTGGCGCCGATCGGGCCGTCGAACGGCAGCCCGGACAGCTGGGTGGACATCGACGCGGCGTTGATCGCCACGACGTCGTACAGGTGGTCGGGGTCGAGGGACAGCACGGTGATGACGACCTGGACCTCGTTGCGCAGGCCCTTGACGAACGTCGGTCGCAATGGCCGGTCGATCAGGCGGCAGGTGAGGATCGCGTCCTCTGACGGCCTGCCCTCGCGCCGGAAGAACGAGCCGGGAATGCGCCCTGCGGCGTACATCCGCTCCTCGACGTCGACGGTCAGGGGGAAGAAGTCGAACTGCTCCTTGGGGTGCTTGCCGGCGGTGGTGGCCGACAGCAGCATGGTGTCGCCGAGATAGGCGACCGCGGCGCCGGCGGCTTGGTTGGCCAGCCGACCGGTCTCGAAGCGGATGGTGCGGGAGCCGAAGCGACCGTTGTCGATCGTTGCTACGGACTCATGGATGTCGTGCTCGGACAATGGTGTCCTTTCGTCGCCCGAGCCGACGGTGGACGACGTTCCGCGGAACCATCGCGTCCGGTCTTCGATCGAAGCCGCCGGGTGCGTTCGTGCTCCCGGGAGCCACTACCGAGGACCGGCCGGCGAGCGTTGCCTGCTGCCGATTCCCGCAATCGTGCGGGCCTTCGGAGTGGAACGTGGCGGGCCACCGGCCCGGAGTGGGCTGCCACGCGACGGGCGCCGCGGGCAGTGTCGTGCTGATCTAGCGGCGCAAACCGAGTCTCTCGATCAGCGTGCGGTATCGGGTGATGTCGGTCTTGGCCAGGTACTTCAGCAGCCGCCGACGCTGCCCGACGAGCAGGAGCAGGCCACGACGGCTGTGGTGGTCGTGCTTGTGGAAGCGCAGGTGCTCGGTGAGGTCGGCGATGCGCTTGGTCAGCATCGCCACCTGCACCTCCGGGGAGCCGGTGTCGTTCTCGACCGTTGCGTACTCGGCCATGATCTGCTGCTTCTGATCGCTTGCGAGCGGCACTGACTCTCCTGTCGGGGCGGGTTGCGTCCCTCGGTCTCTATCACGAGGGCAGACATCACACGGCCAAGAACAACTCGACCACCACTGAGAGTACCAGCAGGCGCGCCGCAGACCGACCGCTCGACGTCCACCGACACCTCGGCGCAGACGACCTGGTTGACGAGCAGCGGGCCATGGCCGGCGCATCGCCCGATCTGGTCCGCGGACCACGCCCCCCACGTCGGATCGTCGGTGAACAGATCCAACGCCATGCTCGCGTCCACGAGAGTCGCGGTCCGCCCGCCAGGGGGCACGGGTGAGAGCCATGATCCCATCGGTGGTCATGCCACCTCGCAGCTGCCGGAGGAGTTGCGCGCCCCGACCCGTGGACCCCTCGGCCCGCCGATCCGGTAAGAGCACGCCTACTCATACCGGATCGACGGCTTGGACAGATTCGCCCGCATGCGCTTGTGTTGGTTCGAAATGGGGGTGACGGGCCGGGCGCGGGCCGGCGGAGACAAGCCGCCGACCCGCGTCCGGGGCGCGGGTGCCGGCTAGAGGAAGCGGATCACCATCGGGCAGTTGACCACGATCCCGGTGGAGCCGAACGGCTGGCCGCCGGGACCGGTGATCCACCCGTCCTCGACGAGCTGCAGGTACTGGAACTCATCGATGACGCGCGCCCGGTAGCCCTTGGAAATGGCCTCCTGAGTCCAGACCCCGAGGTTGAGGTCCCAGGCGGGGCTGTAGTCATTGGACACCGTCGGAATGCCGCCGATCACATGCAGCGGATCGCCCTCACCGA
>JACCXW010000145.1 GCA_013696785.1 Geodermatophilaceae bacterium
ACGCCGAGATCGGCGACGAGGAGCCGGGTCGGGAGCAGCAGTGACCCCGGCAGCCGAGCGTCCCGAGACCGACGAGGAGGCGCCGCGCGTCGTAATCCGCGACAAGCGGCGCATCGATCCGGTGACCGGATCGAGGCGGCGCTTGTCGCGGATCACGACGCGCGGTACCTCCTCCTCCGAGTCGCGGCGGTCAGAGCCCGGCTCGTTCACTTGGCACGCCGCATTCGCGGGCTGCTGTACACCTTGGCTCGCTCGCTACGCTCGCTCACTTGGCACGCCTCGCTACGCTCGCTCACTTCTGGTCGCCCTGCTCCTCGTCGACGATCTCGGCGTCGACGACGTCGTCGTCACTCGAACCGCCGGCCCCCGGCGTACCGTCCCCGCCCGTCGACTGGCCCGCGCCGGCGTCCGGCTGGTCAGCAGCCTGCTGTGCGTACATCGCTCCGCCGATGTCCTGAGAGAGCTTGGCGACCTTCTCGTGCGCGGCCTTGATCGCGCTGGTGTCGCTGCCTCCGAGGGCTCCGCGCAAGTCCGACAGCGCATCGGTCAGCTCGGTCTTGCCGTCGTCGGGGATCTTGTCGCCGTTCTCGGCCAAGAACTTCTCGGTCTGGTACTGCAGGGACTCACCGACGTTGCGCGTCTCGGCGTCCTCGCGGCGCTGCTTGTCCTCCTCGGCGTGGGACTCCGCGTCGCGCATCATCCGCTCGATGTCGTCCTTGGGAAGGGCGGAGCCGCCGGTGATCGTCATGGACTGCTCGCGGCCGGTGCCCAGGTCCTTGGCGTTGACGTGCACGATGCCGTTGGCGTCGATGTCGAAGGTCACCTCGATCTGGGGCACCCCGCGCGGCGCCGGCGGCAGGCCGGTCAGCTCGAACATGCCGAGCTTCTTGTTGTACGCCGCCATCTCCCGCTCACCCTGGAAGACCTGGATCTGCACCGACGGCTGGTTGTCGTCAGCCGTGGTGAACGTCTCCGATCGCTTTGTGGGGATCGTGGTGTTGCGCTCGATCAGCCTTGTCATGATGCCGCCCTTGGTCTCGATCCCCAGGGACAGCGGCGTCACGTCGAGAAGCAGGACGTCCTTGACCTCACCCTTGAGCACGCCGGCCTGCAGCGCGGCGCCGACGGCGACGACCTCGTCCGGGTTGACGCCCTTGTTCGGCTCCTTGCCGCCGGTCAGCTCACGGACCAAGTCACTGACAGCGGGCATCCGGGTGGATCCACCGACGAGCACGACGTGGTCGATCTTGTCCACACCGATGCCGGCGTCGCGAACCGCCTGGTTGAACGGGGACTTGCACCGCTCCAGCAGGTCCTGTGTCATCCGCTGGAACTCCGCGCGGGTCACGGTGATGTCCAGGTGCAGCGGGCCATCGGCGCCGGCAGTGATGTAGGGCAGGTTGATGCCGGTCGACTGCGAGCCCGACAGCTCGATCTTCGCCTTTTCGGCGGCTTCACGCAGCCGCTGCATCGCCAGCTTGTCCTTGGACAGGTCGATGCTGTTGTCGGCGTTGAACTTCTTGACCATGTGGTCGACCAGACGCTGGTCCCAGTCGTCACCACCGAGGTGGGTGTCACCGTGGGTGGACTTGACCTCGACCACGCCATCGCCGATCTCCAACAGGGATACGTCGAACGTGCCGCCGCCGAGGTCGAAGACCAGGATGGTCTCCTCCTTCTCGCCCTTGTCCAACCCGTAGGCCAGCGCGGCGGCGGTCGGCTCGTTGACGATCCGCAGGACGTTCAGCCCGGCGATCTCACCGGCCTCCTTGGTCGCCTGCCGCTCCGCATCGGAGAAGTACGCCGGAACGGTGATCACGGCGTCCACGACTGTGTCACCGAGGTAGGTTTCGGCGTCGCGCTTGAGCTTCTGCAAGACCCGGGCGCTGATCTCCTGCGGGGTGTACTTCTTGCCGTCGATGTCGATCGACCAATCGGTACCCATGTGCCGCTTGACCGACCGCACCGTGCGGTCGACGTTCGTGACGGCCTGGTTCTTCGCCGACTGCCCGACGAGTACCTCGCCGTTCTTCGCGAAGGCGACCACCGAGGGGGTGGTCCGGGCGCCCTCGGCGTTGGCGATGACCGCGGGCTCACCGCCTTCGAGGACAGCGACGACTGAGTTGGTGGTGCCGAGGTCGATGCCGACCGCTCGTGCCATGAGTTACCTGCCCTTAGGAGACTGTTGGGATGACTGCGACCCGTTCGTGGGCCGCAGCGCCGTACCATCACATCACTTGAGTCGGGGAGACTCAACTTCTGATGACCCAACGGGCACTGGTCACCGGATGTTCCCGCCGTCCGGCGCTACGGTGACGTGCATGCTTGTCGCGGAGGATCTCCTGCTCCTGCTCACCGACGACGCGTCGGGGAAGTTCGCCGTGGACAGAACGGGAATGGACCTTGCCCTGGCCGGAGCATGCGTACTGGAGCTAGCCGAGCAGGGCCGCGTCGGGGTTGCCGCCTCGGGCGAGGACGTCCGGCGCGGCCGGCTGGTGGTGCGCGACCCGACGCCGACCGGGAACGCGATACTCGATCTGGCCCTGCAGCGCTGCGTCGAGCGATCGGGCAAGAAGCCGCAGGACGTGTTGCCCAAGATCGCCAAGGGGCTGCGGGCCGGACTGTTGGACGGGCTGGCCGAGAAGGGCATCCTGCGCCAGGAGAAAGGGCGCGTCCTGGGACTGTTCCCGACCACCCGCTGGCCGGCAACGGACTCCCGGCACGAAGGCGAGGTCCGCGTCGGCCTGCAGAATGCGCTGGTCCACGGCACGACGCCCGACCCGCGCAGCGCATCTCTGGCCGCACTGCTGTCCGCGCTGAACGCCGCCCACAAGGTCGTCGAGAGTCCGGACAAACGGGCGGTGAAGCGTCGAGCGAAGGAGATCCGCGAGGGGCAGTGGGCTGCCGACGCCGTGGGTGCCGCGATCCAGGCGGTTCAAACCGCCATCAGCGCCGCCGTCATGACGTCGGTGATCGTCTCCTCCGCTGATTCCTCCGGCGGCTCGTCATGACCATGCGGCGGGCGCACCAGTGCCTCGTCCGCTGATCGCGGGCTCGGTCTAGGCTCCGGGAACCGACGCGGAGGAGGAGGACCGTCTGTGGCGCTGCGCCTGATTCTGGGCCTGGGAATGACGTTTGTCGCGCTCGCAGTCGCCGGCCGCCGGATCTGGTGGCTGACCAGGCTGATCCGTTCCGGTCAGCCGACGTCGGGACGCACGGACGACGCGGGCCGGAGGTTGCGCGCTCATCTGATCGAGGTGTTCGGCCAGCGCAAGCTGCTCAACTGGTCGGTCCCCGGGGTGGCGCACTTCCTGACGTTCTGGGGCTTCATCGTTCTTGCCCTGACGATCCTCGAGGCGTGGGGCGCCCTGTTCGACGCCGACTTCCACATCCCGCTGATCGGCCGGTGGGCCGTGATCGGCTTCCTGGAGGACTTCTTCGCCGTTGCGGTCCTGGTGGGGCTGGCCACCTTCGCGGTCCTGCGGGTCAGGCAGGCACCGGCCCGGCAGCAGCGGGACTCCCGGTTCTACGGCTCGCACACCGGTCCGGCCTGGCTGATCCTCGCCATGATCAGCGCCGTCGTGGTCACACTGCTGCTGTACCGGGCCGCGCAGGTGAATACGGGCGTCTTCCCGTTCGGCGACTCCTGGGCGCCGTTCGCCTCCCATGCGATTTCCATCCCGGTGGACGGCCTCGGCGAGACGGCGAACGAGGCGATCGAGACCATCTTCGTGCTCGCCAACATCGGGGTCATCCTGTCCTTTCTGGTGCTCGTCACGTACTCCAAGCACCTGCACATCGGGCTGGCGCCGGTCAATGTCACGACCAAGCGGTTGCCCGACGGCCTCGGCCCGCTGCTGCCGATGGAGTCCAACGGCGTCCCGATCAACTTCGAGGATCCCGACGAGGACGCGACTTTCGGCCGCGGAAAGGTCGAGGACTTCACGTGGAAGGGCATGCTCGACTTCGCGACCTGCACGGAATGCGGCCGCTGCCAGAGCCAGTGCCCGGCGTGGAACACCGGCAAGCCGCTGTCCCCGAAGCTCGTGATCATGGACCTGCGCGATCATCTCTTCGCGAAGGCGCCGTACATCCTCGGCGAGAAGGACACCCCGGAGAAGGTCCCTGACTTCATCGCCGAGACCGACGAACGGGCGCACTCGGTACCGGAGTCCGGCTACCCGCGCGTGATCGGATCAAACGACCAGCAGGCGCACCGACCCCTCGTCGGTACGGCGGAGCAGGGCGGCGTCATCGACCCCGACGTGCTGTGGTCCTGCACGACCTGCGGCGCCTGTGTCGAGCAGTGCCCGGTCGACATCGAGCACGTCGACCACATCCTGGACATGCGCCGCTATCAGGTCCTGATCGAGTCCGCGTTCCCGTCCGAGGCCGGCGTCATGCTGCGCAATCTGGAGAACAAGGGCAATCCGTGGGGGATGTCGGCGAAATCGCGCGAAGACTGGATGACTGGGCTGTCCTTCGACGTACGGAAGGTCGAAGGCGAGATCCCGGACGACGTGGAGTACCTGTTCTGGGTCGGCTGTGCAGGTGCCCTCGAGGACCGCGCGAAGAAGGTCACCCGGGCCGTGGCCGAGCTGCTCCACACCGCGGGCGTCGAGTTCGCCGTACTCGGTGCCGGCGAGACCTGTTCCGGGGATCCGGCTCGGCGGATGGGCAATGAGTTCGTCTTCCAGCAGCTCGGCCAGCAGAACGTCGAGACGCTGAACGCCGCCTTCGGATCGCGGACGACGAGGAAGATCGTCGCGACCTGCCCGCACTGCTTCAACTCCCTGGCCCGGGAGTACCCCCAGCTCGGCGGGGAGTACGACGTCGTGCACCACACCCAGCTGCTCGGACGCCTCATCGACGAGGGTCGGCTGGTCCCGGTCGAGCCGGTCGACGGCCTGGTGACCTATCACGACCCGTGCTATCTGGGGCGGCACAACAAGGTCTACACGCCCCCACGTGAGGTACTGGCAGCGGTCCAGGGCATCCGGACGCAGGAGATGCACCGGTGCAAGGAACGCGGCTTCTGCTGCGGCGCCGGCGGTGCCCGGATGTGGATGGAGGAGAAGATCGGCAAGCGGATCAACGTCGAGCGCATCGACGAGGCGCTGTCCCTGGACCCCGACGTCGTCTCCACCGCCTGCCCGTACTGCATGGTCATGCTGTCCGACGCGGTGACGGCGAAGCAGCAGTCCGGCGAGGCCCGGGAGGACGTCGAGGTGCTGGACGTGGCCCAGATCCTGCGCCGCTCGCTGGCCACGCCGGCCCCGGCCCCCGTCGCGGACTGAGTGGCAG
>JACCXW010000151.1 GCA_013696785.1 Geodermatophilaceae bacterium
CATAGAGTTTCGGCGGCCATAGCGAAGGGGAAACGCCCGGTCCCATTCCGAACCCGGAAGCTAAGCCCTTCTGCGCCGATGGTACTGCGCGGGGGACCGCGTGGGAGAGTAGGACGTCGCCGGACAAACTTCCCGATGGGGGGTCACTTACCAGTGGCCCCCCATCGGCATCTTGTCCGCGCGGTCGACCGACAATCAGGAGTCTTCATGACCAGCGCCGCCGGCGGATCGCACGGAGGGCAGCGGCCCAGGCGACCGGCGCAGCCGACCGGCCGGGGGTCCGGCCCCAAGCGGCCGGCCAAGCCGTCTCGGCGCGACGGTCAGGCGCCACAGTCTTCGGCGCGCCCCCAACGAGCTGCGGGTCAGCAGCCGGGACGTCCCGCCATGCAGCGCCAATCCGACCGGTCGCATGGCGCAGAGCGTGCCTCCGGCCGCGGCGCGCTGGAGCCGTCGCCGCCCGAGGACGCCGACGTGAGCGTCCTGAGTGCCGAGGTTCGCGCCGAGCTGCGCGGCCTGAGCCCGGAAAACGCCGAGCGCGTAGGACGCCACCTGGTCGCGGCTGGACGGCTACTTGAGGAGGACCCGGCCAGAGCCCTGGAACACGCGCGAGCGGCTCGGCGAACAGCTGCGCGACTGCCGGCCGTCCGCGAAGCGGTCGGCCTGGCCGCGTACCTGTCCGGAGAATGGCAGGAGGCGCTCACCGAGCTGCGCGCCGTACGGCGGATGACCGCTGACAGCACCCACCTTCCGCTGCTCGCCGATTGTGAGCGTGGACTCGGCCGCCCGGACCGAGCGCTGGCCCTGGCCCGATCTCCCGAGGCATCCGGACTGGATGCCGCCGAAGCCGTCGAGCTGCGCATCGTCGAGGCGGGCGCGCGACGAGACCTCGGTCAGGTCGATGCTGCGCTGGTCGTCCTTGAGGACGCTGGTGTAAGGACCAGGGACCCCGACCTGACCGAGGATGGGACCATCCGGCTGTGGTACGCCTACGCGGACACTCTGCAGGCCGCGGGTCGACTCGCCGACGCGCGGGACTGGTTCGAAAAGGTGCTAGCGGCCGACGACGACGAGGAGACCAACGCCGCGGACCGCGTCGCCGGCCTGGTCGAGTAGCGCAGGCCTGACGGATTCCGGCCGCCGTCCACAGGCCGCTCCGGCTGTCCACAGCCGTCGCCCGGGACCTCGACGGAGGGCCGCATTGCTTGTGAAGCTGACGCTGCTGTTCAGCCAACGCTGTCCAGTCAGGTCACGTTCGCATCCGAGCAGGAGTAGCGCATGAGTCTGGCCGTGATCCACCGCAACGAGGTCACCCTGGTCGGTCGGCTGTCCGTGGACGCAGCCGAACGGACGCTGCCGAGCGGCGATGTGGTGGTGTCGTGGCGGGTGGTCGTGCAGCGCCCACCGGATCCGAGCCGAACAGCTGTCACGGTGGACAGCATCGATTGCGTGGCCAGGACCGCCGCGCTCGGGCGGCGAGCATTGACCTGGCTGCCCGGAGACGTCATGGAGATGACCGGGGCGCTGCGCCGCCGCTTCTGGCGTGGCGGTGACGGGGTTCGCAGCCGGTACGAGGTGGAGGTCGCCACGGCCCGACGACTTGCCAAGGCCGGTGCGAACGGAGGTGGTCAGAACTCCTGTGCATAGGTGCGTCAGAGTCCTCTGTATAGGTTCGTCAGAGTTCCTCTGCATAGGTGCGCAGCAGCAGACCGTTTCGAGGCTTCGGGACGAACAGGGTGGACTTGCGCGGCATCTGCTCTCGGTTGCGCGCGACTGCGAGGACGCTTTCGGCGGGGGTCGGCCGCAACAGCAACGCCGTCCCTCCGCGGCTGACCGCAGCCATGGTGGACGCGACGTCGTGCCCGAAGCTCACACCGGTCTCGTCGTCGGCGATCTGCCACACCGATCGGATGAGCAGGTGATGGGCAATGGTGACGTCCAGAGCCCGCCACGCCTCGGAGCGACGGCCATCCACCGTGCGGCGGACCGCTCCTGGGTCCGGATCGGTCAGCAGGTGCCACGACCGACCGTCGGTCAGCAGGAAGGAGGTCCGCGGTTGGGCGGCGAGCAGTCCTTCGGCGCCGTCGGCGCTGACGCTGACCGGGCGGACCGACATCACCGTGCCGGCCGCCGCTAGCGCCCGAGCCAGCGGGAGCCCGCTCAGGATGCGATGGATCGCGTGCACCTGGGGGCCGTGGGCTCCGGTGGCCACCAGATAGGCGAGCCCGCGATCCCAGGGGCCGGGACCGGCGCCGTCGGCATGTCGGCGGCGCTGCTGCTGCAGATAGCTGGCGTAGCGGTGGTGACCGTCGGCGATGACGGCGGTCTGCTCGGTGAGATCGGCGGCCACTCGGCCGATCGTGCCGGCGTCCACGACCGGCCAGATCCGGTGGAGCACACCGTCTGCGCCGGTCATGCTGATCAGCGGCGGGTCGGAGACGCTCCCGTGCACGAGTTCCGCGGCCGCGCCGCCGCCGTCGTAGACCAAGACAATCGGCTCGAAGTTGGCGCGGGTCGCCTCGGTGAGGGCCAGCCGGTCTGCGACAGGGCCGGGCATCGTGTCCTCGTGCGGCAAGATGATGCCCGCCGCCGGGTCGGCCAGGCCGACGGCACCGACCAAGCCGCGGGTGCTCGTCGACCCATCGACCATCTCGTAGACGTAGAGGCCGGGCTCGGCGTCAGCGGCGAGGACGCCTCCGGCACGCCACGCTGCGAGTGTGCGCGCGGCCTGCCAGTAGCGGTCATGACCCCCGTCGAGGTCGGCTCGTGGGAGGATGAGACGAACGACGTTGTGCGGATCGGTGCGTTCCAGGACCTCCCGGCCATCCGGGTCGATGAGGTCATAGGCCGGCGAAGTCAGCCGGGCGAGGACGGAACGATCCCGCGTGGTGTACCGGACCGCCCGAAAGGGCGACAGGATCAGGCCGGGAGGAGAAGCGGCAGGCGAGCCGGCGGGCGACGACTCGGGTGGGCGCACTTCAGGTCGGCGCACTTCAGGTCCGAGCACTCACGCATCCTAGGCGCCCGCCGTGGTGACTCGGCCGGGCTCGAAGACGAAGGAGGACGGCCTGTGACCCGACCCGGTGAGAGCGACGGCGATCATGACGCTGACTACTACGGGCAGGTACCCGTCCGCAGACCCTTCGACGATCTGCCGCCGCCGCCACCGGACGTGGTGCCCCAGGGCGAGGTCTACGACTGGTACATCCGCGGCGTCGACCTGCTCGGTGAGGGGAATCCGGCTGCCGCCGTGATCATTCTTGGTCATGCGACCGAGGCCGAGCCGGACTCGCGAAGCGTCCGCGAGGCGCTGGCTCGCGCCCAGTTCGACGCCGGCCTGTACGAGGAGGCGGTAGCGAGCTTCGAGTGGATCATCAGCGTGAACCCCGCCGACGACTACGCGCAGTTCGGCCTGGGGTTGGCCGCCGCGCGAACCGGGGACCTGGCCGCCGCCGTGGAACATCTCGCGCTGGCCGCCGCGATGCGACCGGACGTCACCCACTACAGCACCGCCCTGCGTGGAGCCCGGGCCGCCCTGACCGCCCGCAGGTGAGCACTGGCTCACTGTCTGGGTCGGCACTGCTCGGATCGGCGCGTCCGCCGGCGCAGTTGTACGACGTCGCCCTGCTCGACCTCGACGGAGTCGTCTACCTGGGCTCGACGGCAGTCCCCGGTGCTGCCGCGCACCTCGCCGCGGCGGTGGGTGCAGGGATGCGCTTGGGCTTCGTCACCAACAACGCGGCGCGCAGCCCCCAGCAGGTGGCTGAACAGCTGACCCGCCTCGGTGTGCCGGCAGACGCGTCGCTGGTCATCACCAGCGCTCAGACCGCCGCGCGGGTCCTGGCCGAACGACTCCCCCCGGGGGCCCGCGTCCTCGTCGTCGGAACCGAGGCCTTGGCTGGAGAGGTTCGTCAGCGCGGCCTGCTGCCCGTCGGCCCACCGGCGGAGTCCACAGCCGAGCCGGTCGCCGCCGTCGTGCAGGGGTACTCACCCGACACCGGCTGGCGCGATCTGGCCGCGGCGTGCCGTGCCGTCCGTGGCGGCGCCTGGTGGGTCGCCTCGAACGCCGACCCGACGGTCCCGTCGGTCGACGGACCGTTGCCGGGTAACGGCGCCTTCGTCGACGTCGTCCGCGCCACCACGGGATTGGAGCCGTCGGTCACGGGCAAGCCGGAGCCGTCGATGCATGCGGAGTGCCTGGACAGGATGAAGGCGCGTCGGCCGCTGGTCGTGGGCGACCGCTTGGACACCGACATCGAAGGCGCCTCCCGCGTCGGCTGCCACAGCATGATCGTGCTCACCGGCGTGACACGCCCCGTCGACCTACTCGGCGCTCCACCGCCGCATCGCCCGACGTACCTCGGTGCCGATCTCGGTGCCCTGCTGTACGCACACCCCGAGGTACGGCGGTTGCCGGCGGGATGGAACTGCCTTCAGTGGTCCGTCGCCGAGCCGCGTCACACCGGGGACGGCCTGGCGCTAGCCGGGTCGGGCGACCCGCTGGACGCGCTGCGAGCCCTGTGCGCGGGCGCGTGGGAAACCGGTCTCACGGCCGTCGGCGCAGCCGACGCCCCGGCCGAGCAGGCCCTGCGGCGCCTCGGCATCCCGATCGGCTGACACTCCGAGCCCGCCGGTCAGAGCATCTTCCGCAGTCTGAGCAGATCCATGATGCTGGCGTCGACGCGGAGCCGTCCGCTGCTCCACGCGGTCGCGAAGCCGAGGGAACCGTCGACCAGCTTCAACAGATCATCGCTCGTCGTCGTGAGCCGGATGTCGGCCCTTGTCGACTTTTTCGGCTCGCCAGCACTGACCGCGGCGATGTCCTCCAGCCGGCCATCGCGCAGCTCACCCGCGAAGACGACGCCCAGGTCGGTGACCGAGCACGACACCGACCGCTGCAGCGCGCGCTCGCCCGAGCCGGATCCCGCCAATGTCGCCGAAAGCTCCCGCAGCGCCTGCTCGCACTCGTCCGGTGTGGCCACCGGCCTCCTCTCGGTCGCTGCGCAGGCTACCGATGCGTGGTCTTGAGCCGGTACGCGGCCGCGGCCCGGTACCGTGCGAGCACACGAGACGGCGAAGGGGTGCAGATGATGCTGGATGCCGTACGCGGCTATTGGGCGCTTGCCAGCGGTTTGACCGAGGTCAGCCGGCAGAAGGCCACCGCAGCAGCTCGGGCACTGGTCGGGCAGGGCGAGGCGACCGCCGAGCAGGTCACCGCGATCGTCGAGGACCTGCTCAGTACGTCCATGAGCAACCGCGCGGCGCTGGCCAACATCGTCCGGCTCGAGGTCGACCGGGCCCGCTCGGCGATGGGCCTGGTCACCTCGGCGGAGCTGGAGTCCTTGACCGGCCGCGTCACCGCACTGCAGTCCCAGGTTGCGGCGCTGCACGAGTCGGCCTCGGAACCCCCCGCATGGAAACCGACGTCGGGTGCCAAGCCCGCGGAGCCGGCGACGGCCAGGAAGACCGCCGCGAAGCAGACAGCGGCAAAGGCCGCTGGTGCGGCGGCGCAGGCTTCACCGCCAGTAGCGGCGAACGCACGTGGCGAGTCGTCCACGACATCGGCCACGACGGCCACGACACCGAGTGAGACATCGAGGACGACGGCAGCCGCCAGGACCGCTGCCAAGGCCACCGCGGCTGAATCGACACCACCGGCCGGAACGGGGTCGAGGGGATCGAAACGGGTCGCAACGAGCGAAGCCGCGAAGAAGTTGGCGGCTGTCAGTACAGCGGCCAAGAAAATCCCAGCCAAGAAAACTCCAGCCAAGAAAACCGCGGCCACGAAAACCGCTGCCAAGAAGGCCTCTGCAACAAAGACATCCGGGACGAAGACATCCGGGACGAAGACCCTGGCGAAGAAGGCAGCCCGTCGGGCCACCGGCGGATCCTCGGCCGGGTCGAACTGATGGGTCATGCCGATCCGGACCTGGGATCGCGACCGGACAGCGGACCCGCGTCGTACATCGGGGAGGTCGACCTGGCCGGCCTGGACGAACTACCCGTCACCGAGCATGCGGCGGTGTACGACGGTCTGCACGACCGCCTGCAAGAGGCACTGACCTCCCTCGACGAGATCTGAGGAGCCGGCCGCACGTGGCACGCCGGGCCAGGCTCGATGCCGAACTGGTCCGCCGCGGGCTGGCCCGATCACGGGACCAGGCCGCGGAGCTGGTGCACGCCGGGCGGGTCCGGGTCGCAGGTCAGCGGGCGACCAAGCCGGCGACCGCCGTGGACGCCGCCACTCCTGTCCTGGTCGATGCCGATGCGCAGGACGCCGGCTACGCCTCGCGAGGCGCGTACAAGCTTCTCGGCGCACTCGGTGAATTCCCCGGCATCGACATCGCCGGCCGGCGATGCCTGGACGCGGGCGCCTCGACCGGCGGCTTCACCGACGTACTGCTTCGTGGAGGTGCCCGGCAGGTCGTGGCCGTCGACGTAGGCTACGGCCAGCTGGCGTGGTCGCTGCGTACAGACGATCGGGTGGTCGTCCTGGATCGGACCAACGTGCGGCAGCTGAGTCCCGACGACATCGGTGGCCCCGCCGACCTCGTCGTCGCCGACCTGTCCTTCATCTCGCTGCGACTCACGATGCCGGCCCTGACGGTCTGTACGGCCGAGCATGGCGATCTGCTGCCGATGGTGAAGCCGCAGTTCGAGGTGGGCCGCGCCCGGCTCGGGGCCGGCGGCGTGGTTCGCGACAAAGACCTGCGCGCGGACGCCGTACGGTCGGTGGCCATGAGCGCGTGGGACTGCGGATTCGGGGTGGCCGGCGTCGTGGCCAGTCCGCTGCCCGGCCCGGCCGGCAACGTGGAGTTCTTCCTCTGGCTTCGCCGCGACGCGCCCGAGCCCGACCCGGCGGCCATTGCCGCAGCCGTCGAACACGGGCCGGCATGACCCAGGTCGAGCGCAGCGCCCTCCTCGTCACGCACACCGGACGCAGGGACATCGTCGAGCTCGCGCGTGAGGTCGCCGGTCGGCTGGGCAGCGCCGGCATGACCGTGCGCGTCCTGGACGACGAGGCGGCCGATCTCGCCCTGCCCGGAGCCGTCGTCGTGGTCGCCGACGACTGCGCGGCCGACGGAGCGGAGATCGTGCTCGTGCTCGGCGGGGACGGGACGTTCCTGCGTGCCGCGGAACTGGCGCGTCCGAGCGGGGCAGCGCTGATCGGGGTGAACCTCGGCCGGGTGGCCTTCCTCGCCGAGACCGAGCCAGAGGCCCTGGCCGAGACCGTCGCGCACATTCTCGACCGGGCCTACACGGTCGAGGAGCGGCTGACACTCGACGTCTCGGTACAGGTCGATGGCGAGATCGTGGCGAAGGCATGGGCGCTGAACGAGGCGTCGGTTGAGAAGACGTCCCGGGAGCGGATGCTCGAGGTCGTCATCGAGGTCGACGGCAGGCCGCTGACCAGCTTCGGCTGCGACGGCGTGCTCTGCTCGACCCCGACCGGCTCGACGGCATACGCATTCTCCGCCGGAGGCCCGGTCGTGTGGCCGGATGTCGAGGCATTGATCCTGGTGCCGAACAGCGCGCACGCCCTCTTCAGCCGTCCACTCGTGACCTCCCCGACGTCCGTGCTCACCGTCTGCATCGCGCGGGACGGCCACGACGCCGTGCTGTTCTGCGACGGTCGCCGAACCGCCCCGATCCCGGCCGGCGCCCGGGTGGATGTCCGCCGGGCCGACCAGCCGGTGCGCGTGGTGCGGGTCCACCCCACGCCGTTCAGTGATCGCCTCGTAGCGAAGTTCAACCTGCCCGTTCGGGGATTTCGCGAGCAGCGAAGATGATGCAAGCCGCGACCGGCACAGGTAGGCCGCCGTTGCTCGAGGAGATCCGCATCCAAGGGCTGGGCGTCATCGCTGACGCCACCGTGGAGCTCTCCCCAGGCCTGACGGTGGTCACCGGCGAGACCGGTGCCGGCAAGACAATGGTCGTGACCGGATTGCACCTGCTCTTCGGCGGCCGCGGCGACAGCGGGCGCGTCCGCGGCGGTGCCGGCCGGGCCTGGGTCGAGGGAAGGCTGCGACTGGCCGCCGGCTCGACCGCATCGACAATGGCCGACGGCGCGGGTGCGGAGCTGGACGATGACGGCACCCTGATCGTCTCGCGCTCGCTCGGCGCCGACGGCCGCTCCCGCGCCCACCTCGGTGGACGGGCGGTACCGCTGGGGGTGCTGGCCGAGCTGGCAGCCGAGGTGCTGGCTGTTCACGGGCAGTCGGATCAGGTCCGCCTGCTCCGCCCGTCGGAGCAGCGGGCCGCGCTGGACCGGTATGCCGGCGCGCCTCTCGTCGGCTGCGCCGCCCGGTACGCCGAGGCGTTCTCACGGTGGCGAGGGGCGGTGGAGGCACTTGCCCGGCGGACGGCGAATGCGCAGGCGCTCGCGCAGGAGGCCGATCAGCTGCGGCACCTGCTGGCCCAGATCGAGGCGCTGGACCCGCAGCCCGGAGAGGTGCCGAGGCTGGAGGCGGAGGCGATCCGCCTCACCCACGCGGACCTGTTGCAGCAGTCGGCCCGCGACGCGCACGAGACCCTGGTCGGTGACCCGGCCGGTGACGGGGCGGACGTGTCCGGCCTGCTGGGCACCGCCCGCCGCACCCTGGCCGGCGCCGCCGTCCACGACGAGCAGCTCGTCGAGCTCGACAAACGGCTGGCCGAGATCAGCTACCTGGTAGCCGACGCTGCCACCGAGCTGGCCTCCTACGCCGACCGGATCGAGTCCGATCCGTCCAGGCTGGAGCAGGTCCACGAGCGCCGCGCCGCGCTGCAGGGACTGCTCCGCACCGTCGGCAGCGTTCACCAGGGCGGCACAGCCGACCAGAGCGGCACAGCCGATCTGCTCGAGTGGGCCGACCGGGCCTCTCGGCGGCTGCTCGAACTGGACACCTCCGACACGGCGCTGGCCGCGCTGGCCGGTGAGCGCGACGCCGCCGAACTACAGGCGGCGACGACGGCGGCTGAGCTCACAGCAGCGCGACGAGACGCCGCGCGGCGCTTCTCCGCGGCGGTGACCGCCGAGCTCATCGGTCTGGCGATGCCCGATGCCGTCGTGCAGGCCGATGTCCGCCCCCGGCCCGTCACCGCCGGGCAGCCGGTGCTCACCGTCGACGGCACCGACCGGGCCGCCGGACCCGAGGGCACCGACGACGTCGAGCTCCTGCTCGCCGCGCACCTCGGCGCCCCGCTCCTGCCGTTGCAGCGCGGCGCGTCGGGCGGGGAGCTGTCGCGCGTCATGCTGGCCGTCGAGGTCGTCTTCGCCGACGCGGACCCCGTTCCGCTGATGGTCTTCGACGAGGTCGATGCCGGCGTGGGCGGGCGCGCCGCGGTGGAGGTCGGGCGCCGGTTGGCCCGGCTGGCCCGCGACCACCAGGTCGTCGTCGTCACCCACTTGCCGCAAGTGGCGGCGTACGCCGATGCCCATCTCGTCGTCGACAAGACGGCCGCGGCCGGCGTCACCGACAGCGCGGTACGACGGCTGGACGACGTGGGCCGGCCGGTGGAACTGGCGCGGATGCTGGCGGGTGTTGACGACAGCAAGCACGCCCGCAGGCACGCGCACGAGTTGATCGACGGTGCGCTTCGGGACAAGCGCACAGCCAAGGCGAACCGGTAGGGCCACCGCGTGGCGGGCCGGTCAACGTCGCGATTCGGTGAAAGACTGGGCCGCATGAAGATTGGCACCCTGCGTCGCGGGCGCAGCACCGACGTATTGCCCGGGGTCGTGGGGGTAGCGCGGTTGGATCGGCGTACCAAGAACCTGACCGGACGGTTGAATCCCGGGGACGTCGCGGTCATCGACCACCTCGATCTCGACCGGGTCAGCGCCGATGCGCTCGTCGGATGCGGCGTGTCGGCCGTCGTCAACGCCTCGCCGAGCATCTCCGGGCGCTATCCGAACCTCGGGCCGAGGATCCTCATGCAGGCCGGGATCCCGCTGCTCGACGATGTCGGCAAGGAGGTCTTCGCCGGCCTCAAGGAGGGCACCAAGGTCCGGGTGGACGGGAACACCCTCTACGCCGGAGCCAAGGAGATCGCGACCGGCGCCGAGCAGACCGAGGCCAGCATCGCCGCGGCGATGCTCGAGGCCAAGTCGGGGCTGTCGACGCAGCTCGAGGCGTTTGCCGCGAACACCATGGAGTACATGAAGCGTGAACGCGCGCTCCTGCTCGACGGCGTCGGCGTCCCCGAGATCAAGACCCACATCGAGGGCGAGCACGTGCTGATCGTCGTACGCGGCTACGACTACAAAGAGGATCTGGTCGCGCTACGGCCCTACATCCGCGAATACCGTCCCGTCCTCATCGGGGTCGACGGCGGCGCGGACGCGCTGCGCGAGGCCGGCCTGAAGCCGCACATCATCATCGGCGACATGGACTCGGTCAGCGACGAGGTGCTTCGCTGCGGCGCCGAGGTCGTCGTACATGCCTACAGCGACGGTCGGGCGCCGGGTCTGGCCCGTGTCCAGGACCTCGGCGTGTCGGCGGTGACGTTCCCGGCCGCGGGGACCAGCGAGGACATCGCCATGCTCCTCGCCGACGAGAAGGGCGCCAGCCTGATCGTGGCGGTGGGCACGCACGCGACCCTGGTCGAGTTCCTGGACAAGGGCCGCGCCGGGATGGCCTCCACGTTCCTCACCCGCCTGCGCCTGGGCGGCAAGCTCGTCGACGCCAAGGGCGTGAGCCGGCTGTACCGGCCACGGATCTCCAACGCCGCGCTGTTCCTGCTCGTGATCGCGGCGCTCGTCGCGATCACCGCCGCGCTGGCGGTGTCCACGGCGAGCCTGACCTGGCTGGACGTCTTGCGGGATGCGTGGGACAGCTTCATGTTCTGGCTCGAGGACATCTTTTCGTGATCAGTTTCCGGTACCACCTGGTGTCGCTCATCTCCGTCTTCCTGGCGATCGCGCTGGGTATCGTCATCGGTACGACGCAGCTCAACGGCGTCGTGCTCGACGGGCTGCGCGGCCAGGTATCGGACCTGACCCAGGACAAGCGGTCCCTGGAGACCCGCAGCCAGACGCTGGAGACCCAGCTGTCCGAGGGCGACGCCTTCGGCGAAGCCGTGGCGCCGGTTCTCGTAGCGAACAAGCTCGCCAACGCCTCCGTGCTCGTCATCCTGGCCGCAGAGATCGACGGGGATCTGGTCGACCAGACCAGCACCTTGATCGAGGCCGCGGGAGCGACCGTCGCGGGAACGCTGCAGCTGCTGCCGGAGTTCAGCGACCCGCAGGTCGCGCAGGATCTGCAGAACTACGCCACGAGTGAGGGCGTGCCGCCCGGCATCCAGCTTCCGGTCACCGACGATGCCGCAGTCCTGGCCGGAGCCCTGCTCGCCAATGTCCTGATGAATCCGGCGGAAGGCACCGAGCCGGCCGATCCGACGGCCGCTACGACCGTGCTCGCCGCGCTGTCCAGCCTCGGCGTGCTCAGCCTGGAGAGCTCGGAGGTCACCGGTGCCGACTACGCCGTCCTGCTCACCGCAGCCGCACTGGGCGGCGATGATGCGGCTGAACGCAATGGCGCGCTGGCGGCGCTCACCGAGGCGCTGGACAGCGTCGGGCGGGGCGTCGTCGTATCCGGAGACGCCGCGTCGGCGGGGGAGAACGGCCTCGTCGGAGCCGTCCGCGCCGACCCCGGACTGGCCTCGGTCGTGTCCACCGTGGACAACGTGAACGTGGCGGCCGGTCGGGTGTCCACGATCCTCGCGCTGTCGGCCGAAGGGCAGGGAACGTCGGGCAGGTACGGGACGGGCGAGGACACCCAACCGGTTCCGCCACTGGACCAGTGAGCCCGGTCCTGCCGTGACCCCGGTCCCCCGATGAGCACAGCCGGCCGGTTCGTTCTCGCTGTCCTCGGCGCCGCGCTGGCCGAGGCCGCGCTGGGCCTGCTCCGCGCCGCTCCCCCCGGCGGGGCCGAACTGTGGATGCGTAGCAACCATCGAGGCAGGCGGGTCTCCCTGCTCGCCGGTCCCGCGGCCGCCACCGCAGCGACGATCACCGCGTGTGCGGGCGGCGAGCCGGCGCTGTCCGCCGCCGCCGCTGTCGCGGGCGCGGGCAGCGGCCTCGTCGGGGTGTACGACGACCTCGCGGGTGCACGGCCGGGCCAGCAGTCCGACAAGGGCTTCGCGGGACATCTTCGGGCCCTCCGCGAGCGCCGGATCAGCACCGGTCTGGTCAAGGTGGCCGTTGTCGGGCTGTCCGGCCTGGCGGCCGGCCGTAGCGCCGGTCGCGGACCGCTGGACCGCGTCGTCACCGGGGGAGTCGTGGCCGGTACGGCGAACCTCGTGAACCTGCTCGACCTGCGTCCCGGCCGGGCGCTCAAGGTCGTGCTCCTGCTGGGCACCCCGTTGCTGGCCGGCCGGCACGGGGGGCTCATCGCCGGTCCGGTCGGAGCCGCTGCGGCCGTGCTGCGTCGCGATCTCGCCGAGGAGGTCATGCTCGGAGACGGCGGGGCGAACGCGCTCGGCGCCCTGCTCGGGCTGCGGGTCGCGCTGGCGGGTGGGCCCGGGTGGCGGCAGGGTGTCCTGTCCGTCCTGGTCGGGCTCACGGCGGCCAGCGAGCGGGTGAGCTTCACCCGCGTCATCGAGACCACACCGGGCCTGCGCCAGTTCGACTCGCTGGGGCGTCGCCCGGCTACGAGGTAGCGCGCACGATGTCCCGCCCGACGGTGCTCGGTGTGGCCGGAGCCGCGGCCCTCATCTCCGCACTGACGATCCTTGCCAGGATCACCGGATTCGGGCGGATCCTGGTTTTCTCCAGGACGGTCGGGCAGACCTGTCTGGGCGACACCTACCAGACCGTCAACACGGTCCCGAACATCGTCTTCGAGGTCGTCGCCGGCGGCGCGCTGGCCAGCCTCGTCGTCCCGCTGCTCGCCCGCGCCGTCAGCGACGGGGACCGCGAGCGGGCCGGGCGGATCAGTTCTGCGCTGCTCAGCTGGACCGTCCTGCTGCTCGCCCCGATCGCGGTCGTCGTGGCCCTGCTCGCCGAACCGATCTCGGCGTTGCTTCTCGGGTCTAAGGGCTGCCCGGGAGCGGTCGCCGTGGGCGCCTCGATGCTGCGCGTCTTCGCACCGCAAGTCGTCCTGTACGGCGTCGGGATCGTGCTGACCGGAATCCTGCACGCGCACCGGAAGTTCGGTGGCGCCGCGCTGGCCCCGCTGCTGTCCAGCGCCGTGGTCATCTCGGCCTACCTGGTCTTCGGGCTGAGCACGGCGCGCGGCGTCGACGTCGACACACTCGACCGCCGCGCCGAGCTGACCCTGTCGGTCGGCACCACCCTGGGTGTCGTGATCCTCGCGCTCAGCCTGCTAGCCCCCATGTCGAGGCTCGGGCTGCCGCTGCGGCCCACACTGCGCTTTCCGGACGGCGTTGCGGCTCGCGCCCGCCGGTTGGCGGCGGCAGGCATCGCGGCGCTGATCGCCCAGCAGATCTCGGTGGCGGTCGCGTTGCTGCTCGGCAACGGCGCCGGCGTACCGGCCGGATCGGTGACGGTTTTCGTCTACGCCCAGACCATCTACCTGCTGCCTTGGGCGGTGCTCGCGGTGCCCATCGCCACGTCGGTGTTCCCGCGGCTCGCCGACCGCTGGGAGGCGGCCGATCCGGCGGCGTACGCACGGATTCTTTCCACGTCTGCCCGCGTCGTGATCCTGACGGCGCTGCTCGCCGCGGCCGCCCTGATCGCGGCGGCGGAACCGATCGCCCGGATCGTCGTGGAGTCCGCACCCGGGCGGCCGAGTGTGTCGGCGCTGGCGCTCGGGATCGCCGCGTTCGCACCCGGACTCGCCGGATACGGCCTGTTCGCGCTGCTCTCCCGCGCGTTGTACGCACGAGGGGAGGCGCGCTCCACTGCGATCGCGTGTGTCGCCGGCTGGCTTGCCGTCGTCGTCGTCGACCTCGTCCTGGCCGCCCAACTCCCGCCCGAGGACCGCGTTTTCGTCCTTGCCGCGGGCAACAGCGCTGGCATGCTCCTGCTCGGAATGGCGTTGCTCGGCGTGGTTCTCCGCCGGGCCGGGATGTCCGCGCTGGCCGGCGTACCCCGGTCGATCGGCGGTGGACTGGTCTGCGCCACCGTGTCGGCCGTCGCTGGCCGATTGGTCGCAGACGCGCTCGACGCACCGGGCATCCTGACGGCATTGGTGGCCGCGGCAGCAGCAACATCGGTGGTCCTGGTCGTATTCGGGTTCATGATGGTCGTGACAGCGCGCCGAGACCTTCGTGCGGCGATGACGGTCCTCGCGCGAGGCCGGGCACGGGACGAGACGCGGAACGGGAAGGGGATTCGTTGACCGGGCAGCTGGCCGGGCGCCGGATCGCCCTGACGCTCGCGACGAGCACCGGCGGTGTGGGCGCGCACGTCCGATCGCTCATCGGCCCTCTCACGTCGGCCGGGGCGAGCGTGAGCGTGCACGGTCCGGCGGCGACGGAGCGGCTGTTCGGCTTCGGCGCGGCCGGCGCGCGGTTCGTCCCGGTCGAGATCGCGACGAACCCGCGGCCGCTGCACGACGCCCGAGCTGTTGCGGCGCTGGCCCGCCTGACACGGCAGTCCGATCTCGTGCACGCGCACGGTCTGCGGGCCGGCCTGGTGGCCGTTCTCGCGGGTGTCCGGCGCTCCCGGCCCACTGTCGTGACGCTGCACAACGCCTTGCTCGATCCACCCGGGCTGCGCCGCCGGCTCCTCGTCATGCTGGAGATGCTTGTCTGCCGCCGGGCCGACATCGTGCTGGGAGTGTCCGGCGACCTGGTCGCCAGGGCAATGCGCGTCGGCGCCGGCGACGCCCGGATGGCGCCGATCGCGGCTCCGCCGCTGCCGGCGCCGCAGCGATCGGCGGCCGAGGTCCGGGCGGAACTGGGTGGCATCGGCGGTCCGCTGATCCTCGCGGTGGGCAGGTTGCACGGACAAAAGGGGTACGACGTCCTGCTGCCGGCGGCGGCCCGCTGGGCCACCCGGGTACCGCCGCCCGTGGTGGTCGTGGCCGGCGACGGGCCGCTGGAATCGCAGCTGCAGAGCCAGATCGAGGAACTCGGCGCACCGGTCCGGCTGCTCGGTCGGCGTTCGGACGTCGCTGACTTGCTCAACGCCGCGGATCTGGTGGTGCTCCCCTCGCGCTGGGAGGGCTGGCCGCTGGTCGCGCAGGAGACGCTGCGGGCCGGCCGGCCGCTGGTCACGACGGCGGTCGGCGGGCTGCCGCAGCTGGTGGGGGACGGAGCCGTCCTGATCCGTCCCGGTGACGTGGACGCCCTCGACGCCGCCGTCCAGCGGCTGCTGGACGACCCGGCCGCGGCATCGGCTCTCGGTCGGGCCGCGACGGCGCGCGGTCAGAGCCTCCCGGACGAGCACGACACGGCCGCGCAGACGCTCGCGGTGTACGTCGAACTGCTGGGAGTCCCGTCGTGACGCGCCGGCTCGTCGCCGTGCTGGCCGCCGTACTGGCGCTGCTGGTGACCAGCCACCCAGCCGCCGTGGCCGCCGACGACCCAGCAGCCGACCGGGTGGTGATCGTCGGGATCCCGGGGCTGGTGTGGACCGATGTCACCGAGGACGGGACCCCGGAACTGTGGTCGGCCGCGGCGTCGGGCAGCATCGGCGCGCTGACGGTGCGCGCCGCCCGGTCGGTCACCTGCGTCCTCGACGGCTGGGTCACCCTCGGCGCCGGCAACCGGGCCCGGTTCATCATTCCGCCCGCGCCTGAGGATGCCGTGCCGGAAGTGGTCCCGCCGGACACCGGCGTACCGCGGGCGGAGGAGAATCTCGACGGCTGCCTGCCGCAGGAGAGCGGCGTCAACCTGAGCGCGGTCGTGGCCGCCCTCGAGGAGTTCCCGGACCTGGTCGACGACAACAGCTACGGCGCGCTGCCCGGGTCGCTCGGTGCGGCCGTCCAGTGCGCCACCGGCGTGGGTCAGGGCCCGGTGCTGGCCCTGAAGCGGGCGGGCGCCCGGACCGAACTGGTCGCGATTGCGCCGTCGGACGCGGCGGGCTGGACCGGTCTGGTGTCGCAGTGCCCGGTCACCGTGGTCTCCATGCCTGAGCTGGTCGCCGCGGTCGACCGGGGCGCCGCGCTGGCGCGCCTCGACGATCAATTGGCGATGCTGCGCAGCGGCCTGCCCCCGGAGACCGAGCTGATCGTCGTCGGCAGCTCCGAGACGGGCCTGAACAACAGCTCTCTGCACGTGGCGATCGACGTCGGGCCCGGCGTCGCGCCCGGGTATCTGACGTCGGCCAGCACCGGCCGGGCGCCGTTCGTGCAGCTCATCGACGTGGCCCCGACCGCTCTCGATCGGCTCGGCATCGACGCACCGAGCGCGATGGTGGGCCAGCCGTTGCAGCCGGGGCAACCGCGACCCGAATCGCTGACCGAGGCCATCGCCGAGCTGATCGACGCCAACGTCGCCGCCCGCGCCCAGGGCTCGCTGACATCGACGTTCTTCCTCATGCTGGTCGTGCTGACCGGTGCGCTCTGCCCGCTGTGCCTGCTCGCGCTGCGCCATGGCGGCTCGAAGCTGCGCGCGGTCGTACGGCTGGTGACATTCGTCGTGGCCACGCTGCCGGTCGCGACGTTCCTGGCGAACCTCGTGCCGTGGTGGCGGGCCGGGAGGCCGGTGCTGTTGCTCGCGATTCTGGTCGCGGCGGCAATGTCGCTGATCAGCGTGCTGGCGCTGGCCGGGCCGTGGCGGGGCCGCCGCTTCGCGCCCGAACTCGTGGTGGTGACCGTAACCTTCGCAACCCTGGCTGGTGACGTGCTGCTGCTCGGGTCCAGGCTGCAGCTGAACAGTCTGCTCGGCTACAACCCGATCGTCGCGGGGCGTTTCATCGGCTTCGGCAACATCCCGTTCGGGATCTATGCGGCCAGTGCGCTGCTCGTCACCACCGCCGTCGTTCGGGCCGCCCCGGCGCGGCGGGAACGGGTCGTGCTGGTGATTGCGGCTGTTGCCGTCGTGGCAGTGGACGGCGCGCCCGGGCTGGGCAGTGACTTCGGCGGCGTGCTGGCGCTCGTTCCCGCCTACGGCGTGTTCGCGATCGTGTTGCTCCAGCTGCGGCCGTCGGCGGCCCGGTTCGGGCTGGCCGGCCTCGCCGGAGCCGTGGTCGT
Source organism: Geodermatophilaceae bacterium (assembly GCA_013696785.1). Taxonomy (GTDB): domain Bacteria; phylum Actinomycetota; class Actinomycetes; order Mycobacteriales; family Geodermatophilaceae; genus JACCTY01. The sequence continues at coordinate 17,082 of JACCXW010000151.1, forward strand.
CATTGGGATCGCGGCGCTGGACTACCTGCGGCCGGAGGAGGAGCAGACCCATCTCGGGCGGTTCATCGGGCAGCTGCTGGACGGTTCGGCGTCATCGATCGTGCAGCGCAAGGCCGAGTCCAACATCGGGATCCTCCTACACAGCCCGCTGAGCCTGCTCATCCCGGTTTTCGTCGCCACGCTGTGGTGGCTGCTGCGGCGGGGCGGGCAACTGCACGGGCTGCTGGCGCAGCGGGAGTGGCGCGCCGGCCTGGCTGCCGTGGCCGTGGCGGAGGTGATCGGCCTGCTGGTCAACGATTCCGGCATCGCCGTACCGGTCGCGGCTGGCTGGCTGCTGGTCCCGCTGGCGCTGTCAGTCGCCGCTGCGGACCGGCGCGACGCCGACCCGCGCGTCGCGCGTGCCGTGGGGCCGGACCCGCGTACCGAAGGTGTTACGGTCAACTCCCGTGACAGCGCAGGTCCTGCGGACTGAGGCGATCGAGCACGGGAGTCCCGCTTGAATCAACAACGGCATACGACGAAGCACGTCTTCGTGACCGGCGGGGTCGCGTCCTCGCTGGGCAAGGGGCTCACCGC
>JACCXW010000331.1 GCA_013696785.1 Geodermatophilaceae bacterium
ATGTCGCTGCGCACTACGACCTCGTGCTCGCCTCCGACGGTCTGAACTCCGCCGTACGACGGGAGCGTGCCGCCGCCTTCAATCCATCGGTCGAGACCCGCAGGTGCAAGTACATGTGGCTCGGCACCGACCTTGTCTTCGACGCGTTCAAGTTCTACATCGCCCAGACGCGGTACGGCGTGATGCAGATCCACGGCTACCCATTCGACGCCACGGGCAGCACGTTCATCGTCGAGATGAACGACGCGGTGTGGCGAGCCGCCGGTTTCGACCGGTTCGCGGACCGCGACTACCGGCCCGGCGACAGCGACACCGACTCGATCGCCCTCGTCCGGGAACTGTTCGCCGATGTCCTCGACGGCTCTGAGATAAAGGCGAACAACTCGCGGTGGATCAGCTTTGCCACGGTGCGCAACGAGTCCTGGGTGGACGGGAACGTCGTGCTGCTGGGCGACGCCGCCCACACCGCGCACTTCTCGATCGGTTCCGGGACGAAGCTGGCGATGGAGGACGCGCTGGCGCTCGCCGCGTGCCTGGCCGAGGAACCGGACGTCAAGAGCGCACTGGCGGCGTACGACGCCGAACGCCGGCCGGTCGTGCTGTCCACGCAGCGGGCGGCGCAGGCCAGCCTGGAGTGGTTCGAGAACCTCGGCCAGTACGTCGACCAGGAGCCGCTGCAGTTCGCGTTCAACATCATGACCCGCAGCCGCCGGGTCACCTACGACAACTTGCGCTTGCGCGACCCGGAGTTCGTCGAGCGGGTCGACGCCTGGTTCGCCGACCACGAAGTACGCCGCGGCGTCGCCCCGCCACTGGCCGGGAGCAGGCCGCCGATGTTCACGCCGTACCGGCTCGGGTCGTTGGAGCTTGCCAACCGGATCGTCGTGTCCCCCATGGACATGTACGTCGCCATCGACGGCCTACCGGGCGACTTCCACCTGGTGCACCTCGGCGGCAAGGCGCTCGGAGGCGCCGGCCTGGTGATGACCGAGATGGTCTGCGTGTCCCCCGAGGGCCGGATCACCTTGGGCTGCACCGGTCTGTACGACGACGCGCAGGAGGTGTCCTGGCGCCGGATAACCTCCTTCATCCACGACAGCACCGGCGCGAAGGTCGGGCTGCAGTTGGGTCATTCCGGTCGCAAGGGATCCACGCGACTGATGTGGGAGGGCATCGACGAGCCGCTCGCGGACGGCAACTGGGAGGTCTGCGGGCCGTCCCCGCTGCCCTACTCCCCCGCCAACCAGATCCCGCGGCAACTCGACCGTGCCGCCATGGGCCTGATCCGGGATCAGTTCGTGCAGGCCGCCGTACGCGGTGCCCGGGCCGGCTTCGACCTGCTCGAACTGCACTGCGCGCACGGGTACCTGCTCTCGTCGTTCATCTCGCCGATCGCCAACCAGCGCACCGATTCCTACGGCGGGTCGCTGCAGAACCGGTTGCGCTACCCGCTTGAGGTCTTCGACGCGATCAAGGAGGTCTGGGACCGGCCGACCAGCGTCCGAATCTCGGCGACGGACTGGATCGAAGGCGGCATCACGGCGAACGACGCCGTACAGGTCGCCCGGGCCTTCGTCGAGCACGGTGTGGACGCGGTGGACGTCTCGACGGGGCAGGTCGCGAAGGCCGAGCGGCCGGCATACGGCCGCTCCTACCAGACGCCGTACGCCGACCAGATCCGCAACGAGGTCGGCGTCGCGGTCATCGCCGTCGGCGCGATCTCGTCGTACGACGACGTCAACTCCATCGTGCTCGCCGGCCGGGCCGATCTGTGCGCGATCGGGCGAGCCCATCTCTACGATCCACAGTGGACACTGCACGCCGCGGCCGAGCAGGACTACGCCGGCCCGGCTGCCGTCTGGCCCGATCCCTACAAGGCAGGCAACCGGCGCCCGCAAGCCGGGCGCACCGACGGACCGAAGCCGCGGCTACAGCTCATCCGCGAGGGCGTTGCTCCGACGCGGCACACTCGGTACCGACCCCGTGATGATCCCGGTGAAGGCCGGTCCCCAGGTGATGATCTCGCGAACTCGCCGGTCCTTAGG
>JACCXW010000204.1 GCA_013696785.1 Geodermatophilaceae bacterium
GACCGGCACCACATTGAAGTGCACCTCGTCGACCACGCCGGCCTCGTCCGACGTCGCCGGCAGTCACCGACACGTCGCCATCGCCGGCGGCCGCCCGAGCCTGCTCGATCGCGCTCGCGACACCGTCGGTGACGAACGTGAACGGGCATCGGGGAAGGGCCAGTCCGTGGGCGGTTCGTGGGTGACGACAAAGACGTGGTCGCCGGCTGCCGGCACCCCGTTCCAACCGTTCGTGATGTCGAACAGGTGTCGACCATGTCGTTCTCATCCGCGACGAACCCGTCCAGGGACACCGCGGCCACCACCATCACCTTGCCCACGAGGTCGGCTTCCTCTGCCGTCGTGCCCGCGTCCGCGGGCAACGCAGAGTAGAACGGCTCCGCGGGCACGAACTCATCGCGGCGTCTCGCCAGGTCGAACACGCCGCCGTCAGCTCGTTGGCAGTGAGGCGTCACCCGGTCATGAGCTCATGGCGGAACTGGGCTCGCTACGGCGCTGGATCCTGAGGGTGTTGTTGATACGCGTGGCCGGTTGCCCGTCGGGTCCGGTCATGTGGTGCTCGTGCTCATCGCTGCGCTGCAGCTCCCACTCCTCAGCCGGCAGGGCCAGCGCGTCGAGAACCTCCTGCGGTGTGGGCAGGTGCACGTCGATCTCGGGACTGGGGTCGTAGGAGGGCGGACCGGCGTGCCCGACGACCAGCAGCACTCCGCCCGGGGCCACCGCCGCGGCAGCAGCGCGGAGGATCTCGTCGCGGGGCAGGTCGAGGTAGGAGTGCAGGAAATGGGCGGAGACGAGGTCGAAGTTGCCCGCGGGAAAGGACAGCCCCAGATCGTGCCGTTGCCAGTCGATGCGGTCGGTGACGCCGGCCGCGGCTGCGTGTTCGGCGGCACGCTCTAGGGCGATCTGGGCGATGTCCACCCCGGTGACCTGCCAGCCGCGTTGGGCCAGCCAGATGGCGTCGGCGCCCTCGGCGCACCCGAGGTCCAGCGCCTTTCCCGGTGTCAGCTCGGCCACCTCACGGACGAGAACGGCATTCGGATTGCCGCTCCAGACCCGATCGCGCCGCTCGTAGAAGTCATTCCAGAATGTGTCAGCCAACTCGGACCCGGCGCGACGGTGGGCGGCGACGGCGTACCGGATGTCCTCGGCGATGAGATCGGCGTTGAGGGCGGCAGCGACGGTCAGGCCGGCCGACGCGGCGGTGATCACGGTTGCCCGCAGGTCGGTGACGTTGCCGGCCACCCACACCCCGGGCACGGCGGTGGCTCCGGTCGGGTGGGCGGCGATGTACGTGCCGAAGACGTGACCGGCCATCGTCATCGGGATCGGCTCCAACCCCAGGGTGGCGAGTACGTCGGCGCGGGCGGTGAAGCGTGGTGCGACTACGACCGCCTCGCGCGGCACGACTTCACCAGAGCGCAGCCGGACGCCGCTGATCCGGTCGTCCCTGACCTCTACGGACACGACCTCGCCTTCGACGAGAGTGATTCCGCGCGCGGCAAGCTGCTCCAGCTCCTCCTCGGTCGGAGGTGGGGCGCTGTGCAGGAACAGGGTCACATCGGCGCTCCACTGCCGGAACATCTGGGCCTGCTGCACCGCGAACGGCCCGGTGCCCAGGATCCCGAGGGCCTGGCCGCGCACCTCCCAGCCGTGGCAATACGGACAGTGCAGAACGTCGCGGCCCCACCGCTCGTGAAGGCCGGGTACGTCGGGCAGGTCGTCGATGAGGCCGGTAGCCACCAGCAGCCGCCGGGCGTCCACGGCGGATCCGTCCGCCAGCTTCACCGCGAAGCCTCCGCCGTCACGCGCACTGGCCGAGGTGACGGTGCCGGATACGACCTCGCCGCCATAGCCGGCCACCTCGGCACGGCCGGCGGCTAGCAGGTCCGCGGGCGGGCTGGCCTCGCGGCCGAGATAGTTGTGCACATGCCCGGCCGCAGCGTTGCGGGGCGAGCCCGCGTCCACTACGAGCACGGCCCGGCGCGCGCGGGCCAGCGCAAGCCCCGCGCTCAGCCCGGCAGCGCCACCGCCGACCACCACTACGTCGTACGACTCCCTCATTTCGCACTCTCCTCCACTGGTTCGTTCGGCCGCTCTCTGCGGACAACGGCCTCGTCCAGGACTGTCCGCTGGGTCGCCAGTAGTTGACAAACATCCTTGCCAGTCTGGCAAAGTGGCTGATGTGGACAACGACCTGACTGCGGCTCTCGGAGCAGTGGGACCTCGGCTGCGCACCCTGCGCCAGCAGCGCGACATGACACTGACAGAGCTGTCGGCGGCGACCGCTATCTCCGTCAGCACCCTCTCGCGACTGGAGTCGGGGCAGCGCCGGCCGAACCTGGAGCTGCTCCTTCCGTTGGCTCGGGCCCACGGGGTCGCCCTCGACGACCTCATCGGTGCCCCCACTACCGGAGACCCGCGCGTGCACCTGCGTCAGATCACCCGCAACGGGATGACCATGGTGCCGCTGACCCAGCGACCGGGTGGGATTCAGGCCTTCAAGCTCGTCATCCCCGCCAGCAAGCGTCCCCGGCAACCGCAACCGCAGAGCCATGAGGGCTACGAGTGGGTCTACGTCCTGAACGGTCGGCTGCGACTCGTCCTCGGCGAGCAGGATCTCGTGCTCGTCCCCGGCGAGGCCGCCGAGTTCGACACCCGCACTCCGCATTGCTTCGGCGGTGTGGGCGGCGAACCTGTGGAGTTTTTGGCATTGTTCGGAAGGCAGGGGGAACGCGCCCACGTGCGTACCCGCCCCTCAGCCGGGTCACCGTGATCACGGCGACGGGTTGCATGGCGGGGCCACGTCAAGGACACTAGATAACTGACCGATCGGTCGGTATTCAGCGCAGCAGCCGGAGGAGCTTCATGACCGCCACAGCCGTCACGCCCGAGACCGAGCTGCAGCGGCATTTCGAAGACACGATCGAGCACGACCGGCGGATCGAACCGCGCGACTGGATGCCGGAGGCCTATCGCAAGTCGCTGGTGCGCCAGATCGCCCAGCACGCGCACTCGGAAATAATCGGCATGCAGCCCGAGGGGAAATGGCTGACAAGGGCGCCGTCGCTACGGCGTAAGGCGATCCTGCTCGCGAAGGTGCAGGACGAGGCCGGACACGGCATGTACCTGTACTCCGCGGCCGAGACGCTCGGTGCCGACCGCGCGGACCTCACCCAGCTGTTGATCGACGGCAAGCAGAAGTACTCCTCGATCTTCAACTATCCGACTCTGACGTTCGCCGACGTCGGCGTCATCGGCTGGCTCGTCGACGGCGCGGCGATTGTCAACCAGGTGCCGCTGTGTCGGAGCTCGTTCGGGCCGTACGCCCGCGCGATGGTACGGATCTGCAAGGAGGAGTCCTTCCATCAACGCCAGGGCTACGAACTGCTGGCGCACCTGATGGGCGGTACGCCGGCGCAGCGGGCCATGGTCCAGGACGCGACGAACCGCTGGTGGTGGCCGTCGTTGATGATGTTCGGGCCGCCCGATGCCGATTCGCCGAACACTCAGCAGTCGATGGCGTGGCGGATCAAGCGGCACACGAACGACGAGTTGCGACAGCGGTTCGTCGACATGAGCGTTCCGCAGGCCGAGGCGCTCGGCGTCACCCTGCCTGACCCCGCCCTGCGGTGGAACTCCGAGCGGGAGCATCACGACTTCGGCGAAATCGACTGGATGGAGTTCAAGCGCGTCGTGTCCGGGCAGGGACCGTGCAACGCCGAGCGGATCGCGCATCGTAAGGCTGCCCACGACGACGGCGAGTGGGTGCGGGAGGCCGCCGTGGCCTACGCGGCCAAGCAGGCCGCGCGGGGCGCGGCGGCGTGAGTGATCCGCGGAGCTTTACAGCCGAAGGTGGCCACGGGGCTGTGCCGACCGAAGGCGTTCCCGCCGGGACCGAACCCAGGCAGCGCTCGGTGTGGCCGCTGTACGAGGTCTTCGTGCGCGGCAAGCGCGGGCTGAACCACGTGCACGTTGGTTCGCTGCACGCCGCCGACTCCGAGATGGCCCTGCATCACGCCCGGGACCTCTACACCCGCCGGAACGAGGGGGTCAGCATCTGGGTGGTGCTCGCGACGAGCATCGCGGCCTCCTCCCCGGACGAGAAGGACCCGTTCTTCGCCCCCAGCGGGGACAAGGTGTACCGCCATCCGACCTTCTACTCGATTCCCGACGACGTTCCCTACATCTGAGGTCCCGAACAGCTGATGACTACGGACCACGACAGCGCGTACGACTCTCTGGCCGACGAGCACGGTGGCGACGCGCGCTGGGCGTTCGGCACCGGCTTCGACGACCCACTGTCCGGTGTGGACACTGCCATTCCGGGGGGAGTCGAGGCGGCGGACCTGGCGGTGTACTGCCTGATGCTCGCCGATGACGCGCTCGTGATGTCGCAGCGGCTGACCGAGTGGTGCACGAACGCTCCGGAACTTGAGGAAGAGGTGGCGCTCGCCAACATCGGCCTCGACCTGCTCGGGCAGGCCCGGCTGCTGCTGGCCCGCGCCGGCGCCGCAGATCCCTCGATACCCCAACGGCTGGCAGCCGATCTGCCGCACGAGGACGCCCTCGCGTACTTCCGGAGGGCGGCCGAGTACCGCAACGTCACCCTGGTCGAGGTGGACAACGGTGATTTCGCCCGGTCCGCGGTGCGGCTGCTCGCGTTCTCGACGTGGCGGCTGGCGCTGCTCGATCGGCTCACAAGCTCACGGGACCCTGTTCTCGCGGCGGTGGCTGCAAAGGGGGTCAAGGAGGTCACCTACCACCGGGACTACGCCGCCCGCTGGGTGGTCCGGCTCGGGGACGGGACGGACCTGTCGCACGATCGGGTTGCCGCCGGTCTCGCCGCCACCTGGCCGTACGTCGGAGAGCTGTTCGTCAGCAGCGACGTGGAGCAGCGGCTGGCTGCAGCGGGTGTGGGCGTGGATCCGGCCGGGTTGCGTGCCGAATTCGACGACGTGATGCGGCAAGTCCTGGCGGCGGCCCGGCTTCAGCATCCCGCAGCCGAATCCACTGTGGACATAGCCGGTCGCTCCGGTCGGCACACCGAGGCCTTGGTGTCGCTGCTGGCGGAGATGCAGGAATTGGCCCGCGCCCACCCCGAGGCGATCTGGTGAACGGCCTCATCGACGCTCGCACTATCGCCGAGGCCGTCACAGACCCGGAGCTTCCGATGCTGACGCTGGCCGATCTCGGCGTACTGCGCTCGGTCGACGTGACCGTCGACGGCGGGGTGGTCGTGACGATCACGCCGACGTACTCCGGTTGCCCGGCGATGGACGCGATGCGCGACGATCTCCGCCGCGGCCTGTACGCCGCCGGCTACTCCAGTGTCGACGTCCGGACCGTGCTCCACCCGGCCTGGAGCACCGACTGGATCACCGCGGCAGGGCGGACGAAGCTGGTCGAGCACGGGATCGCACCACCTGGTCCGGCGCGCGAGCGCGCGGCCGGCCCGATCCCGCTCACGCTGGCGCCCCCCGCGCGCCGGATCGCCTGCCCGCTATGTGGCTCTCCCGACACCGAGGAGTTGTCGGGGTTCAGCGCCACGGCATGCAAGGCGCTGCGCCGCTGCCGAAGCTGCCGCGAGCCGTTCGAGCACGTCAAGGAGATCTGAGCGGTGACATCGCCCCGCCGGGTGCTGTCCCGGCACGCCTTCCGGACCCTGCGCGTGGCCGACGTACAACGGTTGACCGACGATGCTGCGGCCATCACGTTCGACGTGCCGGCCGAGCTGCGCGAGGAGTACGCGTTCCGGCCCGGCCAGTCGCTGACGCTGCGCAAGTACGTCGGCGATCGCGAGGAACGCCGGTCGTACTCGATCTGCGCACCGGCCGGGGCGACGCCGCGGGTCGGCGTACGCGAGGTACCCGACGGGCTGTTCTCGACGTGGCTGGTGCACGATGTCCGGCCCGGCGACGAGGTAGATGTGCTGCCGCCGACGGGAAGCTTCACCACAGACCTCGACGTGCCGGGTCATCACGTCTTCATCGCCGCGGGCTCCGGGATCACACCGGTGTTGTCCCTGGCCTCTTCTGTGCTGCGGCATCCTGAGGCCCGCGTGACGCTCTTCTACGGAAATCGCCGCAGCGACACCGTCATGTTCGCCGACGAGCTGGCGGACCTCAAGGACAGCTATGGGCCACGCCTCGAGCTCGTGCACGTGCTTTCGAGGGAACCGCGTGAGGCCGAGCTGTTCACCGGCCGGCTGGACGCGGAGAAACTGCGTGTCCTGTTGCGCGCCCTGGTGCCCGTCGAGGACGTGGACCACTGGTGGCTGTGCGGACCCTACGGTTTGGTTACGGCGGCGCAAGACGTGCTCGGCGAGTTCGGCGTACCGGCGGAGAAGGTGCACCAGGAACTCTTCTTCGTCGACGATCTGCCGCCGGAGCCGGTCACCCACGAGGAACCGGACAGCGTCGGTCCGACCAGCGAGGTCGTGGTGATCCTGGATGGCCGGGCCACGACGCTGTTCCTGCCCAAGGACGCTCCGGTGCTGGATTCGGCGCAGCGCTCCCGCTCGGACCTCCCGTTCGCGTGCAAGGGCGGAGTCTGCGGCACGTGTCGGGCGAAGGTGACCGAAGGCGAGGTGCGGATGCGCCGCAACTACGCGCTGGACAAGGCCGAGGTGGACGCCGGTTTTGTGCTCACCTGCCAGTCGTTGCCGGTGACGGACACCGTGACCGTCGATTACGACCAATAGCTGGTGCGAGAGCATGGGCGCGTGAGGACGCCGGAGGGGACCCAACGGTACGAGCGCACCGCCGCGATCGGGTCCGGCGTCGCGACGCTGGCCCAGTGGAGTCTGCGGCTGATCGTGATTGCCGGCGGCACATACCTCGTGGGCTTCGTGATCGGCCGGTTGTGGGTGATCGTGCTGCCGGTCGTCCTCGCGCTGATCCTGGCGACGGTGCTATGGCCGCCGGTCGCGTTCCTGCGCCGCAAAGGGTGGCCGCCCGCATTGGCCGCGCTCACGGTCGTTCTCGGCGCACTCGCCGTGCTGACCGGCATCATCGCGCTGATCACTCCACCGGTCGCGGACCAGATCCAAGAGATCGCCGTGGCCGCATCGGACGGCCTCACGAGGATCCAGGACTGGCTCACCGGGCCGCCCCTGAACCTCAGTGAGGACCAGATCAGCGCGGCCCGAGAATCGCTGAGCGACCGGTTGCAGGACAGTGCATCTGTCATCGCCTCGGGTGTCGTCACCGGCGTCACCGCCGTGGGTACAGCGCTGGTGGGCCTGTTCATCGTGTTGCTCCTGACGTTCTTCTTCGTCAAGGACGGGCCGCGGTTCCTGCCGTGGCTGCGCCGATCCGTGGGCGAGCGCGCCGGTCGCCACCTCGACGCGGTATTGCGACGCTGTTGGCGGACGCTCGGCGGCTTCATCAGGTCCCAGGCCGCCGTGGGCTTGATCGACGCCGTCCTGATCGGCATCGGCTTGCTGATTCTCGGCGTACCGCTCGTGCTGCCGCTCATGGTGCTGACGTTCTTCGGCGGCTTCATCCCCATCGTCGGCGCGTTCATCGCCGGCGCGCTGTCCGTGCTCGTCGCCCTGGTCACCGAAGGTCCCACGACGGCGCTGATCGTCCTGGTGATCGTCTTCGCCGTGCAGCAGATCGAGGGCAACGTGCTCCAGCCGATGCTGCAGAGCAGGTCGCTGCGGCTGCACGAGGGCGTCATCCTGCTTGCGGTGGCAGCGGGGAGCAGTCTGTACGGCGTCACCGGCGCGTTCCTCGCGGTACCGATCGTGGCGATCGCCGCCGAGGTGTTCCGCTATCTGGGCGAGCAGTTGGACGACAAGGCCGGACAGGCCCAGGCGCGTGAGCCGGAGGAGCCGGAGGAACCGGGCGAGGGCGAGCGACCTGTCACCCCGGCAGCACCCGAAGCGAAGGCGTGACTCCTGGTCAGCAGCATCGACGTCCGCCTCCCGCTGGATGATCTCGGGGAGATGCCGCTTCCCGCCGGATGATCTCGGGATATCGCCCGGCTCTGGCCGGTCAACTCCCATGATCATCGGTGCTGGGGCGGCGAAAGTCCGAGATCATCGAGGCTGGGCGGCCTCGCGACACGAGGATCCGATGTGGATCCTCAGGGCTCAGTCGAGGCCGTCTCGTTTCTCCCGCGACGCGGCAAGCGCCCGCTCCGCCCGGTCCCTCGCCTGCGCGGAGCGCTCACGCTGTCGCCTAGCCCGCCGGGCGTCCCGCCGTACGCCGGTCAGCTCCTCCTCGGCCTCGGTCAGTGAGCGCTGCAGCGCGGTGATGCGCGCAGTGAGGTCCCCCTGTCGCTGGTCCAGGTCATCGGCTGAGTCCTCGGCGGCCTGCAGCGCGTCCGTCGCGTCCTGCAGCGATTCCTCGGCTTCCTCGACGCCGCGTTGGGCGGCAGCCCGGGCGGCCTCGCGGCGGCGCTCGGCAGGGTCGGTCGTACTGGCCCCGTTGCCGGACCGAGCGGCTTTGCCGGACGTTGCAGCCTTGCCGGACTTTGCAGCCTTGCCGGACGTTGCAGCCTTGCCGGACTGAGGGGC
>JACCXW010000333.1 GCA_013696785.1 Geodermatophilaceae bacterium
TATCTGGTATTAGCTCCGGTTTCCCGGGGTTATCCCAGTGCTAGGGGCAGGTTGCCCACGTGTTACTCACCCGTTCGCCGCTAGGGCATCCGCTCCGAAGAGTGGAGCCTCGCTCGACTTGCATGTGTTAAGCACGCCGCCAGCGTTCGTCCTGAGCCAGGATCAAACTCTCCATAGATGTCTATTACTCCAAGGCCGGGACGGCGAACCGTCACCGGTGAAGTGACAAGAAGAGCGGCACCACCGAAGCGGCACCACAATCACTGACCAAACGAGCTGTGTGCTCGATTGTCCATTTTCAGATACTGCTTCCGGCACGTCGAGTACACCGGCCCGGGGGCGGGTCGATGTGTCGTCGTGCCGGCATTTGGCACTGACTTTTAGCACGCTGTTGAGTTCTCAAGGAGCGGAGGCGCACCGCAGCAGGCCTTCCGGCCGTTCGCGGGGCAACTTATGGAACGTTACGCGGTCGGTTCCGCGGCGTCAAACCTGGGTCGCCCCAGCCGGCCGCATCGCCCGCAGCCCCAGTATCCACGGCGGCATACGATGCCGCGCCTGGCTTTTCGGGGCGTCCCGTAGCCTGCTTCGCTGGTGCCGCCTGAGCGGCCCGCACGGTTCGGCCGGGGATGCTGACGATGGTACGTGCGCGGGTGCCACCGGTCAAACCAGTGCGACGGCGTGTCATGACTGTGGTTTCGTCGGCTGCACGAGCCTGCAGCGATGGGATCGTCAGTCCCTTGAGCGCACTCAGGCGGCGTCTACCCCGGCAACCGAACGCTTGCCGCGCCGCAGGACCAGCCAGCGACCGTGCAGCAGGTCGGTGGGCCCGGCGCTCCATTCCGCATCGGTCACCCGCACGTTGTTGACGTAAGCCCCGCCTTCGGCCACTGCCCGCCGGGCCGCCGAGGTGCTGGCACACAGGCCGGACATGTGCAGCATGGCGACCACCCCAGGCAGCTCTGGACCGATCCGGACCGTTCCGGCCTCGAGCAGAGCGGCCTGGAGTACGGGTTCGGGCACCGCGCGGAGGTCGCCCTGGCCGAAGAGGGCGGCGCTGGCGGCTTGAACCTGCTCGGTCGCCACGGCCCCGTGCACCAGCGTCGTCATCCGCTCCGCCAGGGTGCGCTGCGCTTCGCGGGCCGCCGGGCGGCTCACCACCGTTTCGGCCAGCCCCTCGATCTCGGCCCGGGTCAGGAAGGTGAACGTGCGCAACCGGCCGACCACGTCGGCATCATCGGTGTTGACCCAGTACTGGTACCAGGCGTAGGGCGACGTGAGTTCCGGATCCAGCCACATCGACCCGCCGCCGGTGGACTTGCCGAACTTCTCCCCTGAGGCGTCGGTGACGAGCGGCATGGTGAGCGCGTGCGCCGTAGCCCCCTCGACGCGCCGGATCAGGTCGACACCCCCGACGATGTTGCCCCACTGGTCCGAACCACCGATCTGTAGCGTGCAGCCGGTGCGGCGGTACAGCTCGAGGTAGTCCATCGACTGCAACAGGAGGTAGCTGAACTCGGTGTAGCTGATGCCCCCGGCGTCCAGGCGACGGCGCACAGTGTCGCGGGACAGCATCACGTTGACCGAGAAGTGCTTGCCGATGTCACGGAGGAACTCCACCGTCGACAGGCCGGCCGTCCAATCGTTGTTGTCGACCAGGCGGGCGGCGTACTCGCCGTCGAAGTCGAGGAACTGCGACAGCTGCCGGCTGATCGGTACCAGCCACTGCTGGATCACCTCCACGGAGTTGAGCTGGCGCTCCCCGCCGGTGTCGCGCGGATCGCCGATCATCCCGGTGGCACCGCCGGCCAGTGCGATCGGCCGGTGGCCGGCCAGCTGGAACCGGCGCAGTGTCAGCAGTGGCACCAGGTGCCCGACGTGCAGGCTCGGGCCGGTGGGGTCGAAACCCGAGTACAGCGCGACCGGCCCCCCGTCGAGGGCGGCCCGCAGCGCCGCGTCGTCAGTGGTCTGCGCTATCAGTCCACGCCACTGCAGCTCGTCCAGGATGTGCTTGCTCACGGTGGCATTCTCTCCGATCGGCCCAGCAGGTTTCGTGATCATGGGATCCGGCCGGGCGGGACCGGCGCGATCCCATGATCATCAGGGTCGCCGCGGCGGAGCGGGCTCGGTCGGAAGGAACTGACCGACGGCGCCGACGGCACCCAGAAACGCCACGGCAGCTCGGCGGCCTTGCTGACTCCGACCCGCGGGCCGGTGCGGACCTCGGGCGTAGCGGTGCCCAGCGTCAGCCCGATGCGACTGGCTGCCTCGAGCAGATCCATCCCGTCGTCGTCACCGGCGATGCCCAGCGCCTTGGTCAGCCGAGCCGGCCCGCGACCGAGCTCGTCGTCGGTGCGGGCGCTGGGCCGGCGGCGTCTGGCGAGTTCCACGCCGTCGACCACATCGGCCGCCCGCAGCAGCACCGCACCGGCGGTGCCTGCGGGCTGGCAGACGATGTTGGCGCACCAGTGCATCCCGTAGCTGAGGTAGACGTACAGGTGTCCCGGCGGGCCGAACATGACCGCCGTACGCCGGGTGGGTCCACGGAACGCGTGCGACGCGGCGTCGGCCGGCCCCTCGTACGCCTCGACCTCGGTGAGCCGCACGGCCACGGTCCCGTCGCCTGAGTCCACCCGTAGCGTCGCGCCCAGGAGCTCCGGGGCCACCTGTACGGCGGGGCGGGCCAGGAACGCGCGCAGGTTCAGCGCGACCCGCCCGGTGGCCCGCCGGATGATCCGCCCTGTGCCCAGGCCGCGTGTTCGTGCGCCAGATCGGCCAGTGCCGACAGCTGCTCGGCGACCCGGGCGGGCGCCGTACCGCCCAGTGCCGACCGGGCCTGGACGGCGCCGGTCACCGAGAGGACGGACCGAACCCCCGGGGTCAGTGCAGGGTCGACCGCGGCGAGGTCGGCGTCGGTGAGTTCATCCAGTTCCAGGCCGCGTTCGGAGCAGGCCCTGACCATCGCTCCCGCGATCTCGTGCGCCTCACGGAACGCCGTACCCTCCCGCACCAGCCACTCCGCGACATCCGTGGCCAGCGCGAATCCCTGCCCCGCCGCGGCCGCAATCCGCTCGGTCCGGATCGTCAACGAGGCCATCATCCCGGCAACGGCGGGGAGCAGGACGAGCAGCTGCTCGACGGTGTCGAACACCGGCTCCTTGTCCTCCTGAAGATCCCGGTCGTAGGCCAGCGGCAGACCCTTGAGCGTCACCATCAACCCGGTGAGATTCCCGATGAAGCGGCCGGACTTGCCGCGGGCCAGTTCGGCGATGTCGGGGTTCTTCTTCTGCGGCATGATCGAGGAGCCGGTGGAATAGGCGTCGTCGAGCTCCGCCCAGCCGAACTCGGTGGAGGCCCACAGCACGACCTCCTCCCCGAGCCGCGACAGGTGTACGCCGAGCAGCGCCGCCACGAACAGGAACTCAGCGGCGAAGTCGCGGTCGGAGACGGCGTCGATGGAATTCGCCGCCGCCGAGTCGAACCCCAGCTCGCGAGCGGTGGCGGCCGGGTCCAGCCGCAGCGATGAGCCGGCCAGCGCTCCCGAGCCGAGCGGCGAGACGGCTGCCCGCCGGTCCCAGTCGCGGAAGCGGTCCACGTCGCGGGTGAACGCATACACATGCGCGAGCAGCTGGTGCGCGAAGAGAATCGGCTGAGCGTGCTGAAGATGCGTCAAGCCGGGTGCGGGCACGGCCCGATGCCGCTCGGCCAGCGAGACGATCGCAGTCTCCAACTCCGAGACCCGCGCGACGATCCGGCGTACGCCGTCGCGCAGGTACAGCCGCAGGTCGGTGGCCACCTGGTCGTTGCGACTGCGGCCGGCCCGGAGCTTGCCACCGAGACTGCCCAGCCGCTCCAGCAGGCCGCGCTCCAGTGCGGTGTGGACGTCCTCGTCGTCGGCGGTCGGGCGGAAGCTGCCGTCGGCGACCGCCCCCGTCAGATCGTCGAGGGCGGCAAGCATTCGGTCGAGCTCATCGGCATCCAGCAGCCCGGCGCCGTTCAGGACGCGGGCATGTGCCCGGGACGCAGCCAGGTCGTACGGCGCCAGCCGCCAGTCGAAGTGCACCGACAGCGACAGTGCGGCGAGCGCCTCCGACGGACCGGTCGCGAACCGTCCACCCCAAAGGCGCAGCGGTTCGGCTCGCGCTTCGGAGTCGGAACGGGTCACCCGCCAGAGCCTGCCAGACGAGCGTCGCGGGCCGCGGCCAGCTTGCTGGGCATCCCCCACAGCTCGACGAAGCCGCGGGCGAGCCGCTGGTCGAACGTGTCCTGGCTGTCGTACGTCGCGAGTTCGTAGTCGTACAGCGACGCCGCACTCCGCCGTCCCGTCGGCACCGCCCGCCCACCGTGCAGCCGCAACCGGACCTCGCCGCTGACGTTGACCGAAGCAGCCTCGAGGAAGCTGTCCAGGGCGCGCTTGAGCGGGGAGTACCAGAGACCGTCGTACACTAATTCGCCCCAGCGCTGCGAGACCTGGCGCTTGAACCGGGCCAGATCCCGCTCAAGCGTCACCGACTCCAGCTCCTGATGCGCCGTGATCAGCGTGATGGCTCCGGGCGCCTCGTACACCTCACGGCTCTTGATGCCGACCAGCCGGTCCTCGACCATGTCCAGTCGGCCGACCCCCTGCGCACCGGCCCGGCGGTTCAGGATCTCGATGGCCGACAGCATGCCGACCGGTTCGCCGTCGATCGCGGTGGGTACGCCGTGCGTGAACGTGATGACAACCTCGTCGGGTTCGCGGTCGACCGATGGGTCCGCGGTGTAGCTGTAGACGTCCTCGATCGGCGCGTTCCAGATGTCCTCGAGGAAGCCGGTCTCGACCGCACGGCCCCAGACGTTCTGGTCGATCGAGTACGGCGACTTCTTCGTCACGTCGATCGGGAGGTTCTTCTCCTCGGCGTACGCGATCGCCTTGTCCCGCGTCATCCCGGAGTCGCGCACGGGCGCGAGAACCTTGAGATGGGGCGCGAGCGCACCGATGCCGACCTCGAACCGGACCTGGTCGTTGCCCTTGCCGGTGCAGCCGTGCGCCACCGTGTCCGCGCCGTGATAGGTCGCCGCGGCGACGAGATGCTTGGCGATCACGGGCCGGGACAGCGCCGAGACGAGCGGGTACCGATCCATGTAGAGCGCGTTGGCTTTGAGCGCCGGAAGGCAGAAGTCGTCAGCGAACTCCTCCCGCATGTCGGCCACGACCGCTTCGACCGCGCCGCAGTCCAGGGCGCGCTGCCGGATCACATCCATGTCCTCGCCACCCTGGCCGAGGTCGCCGGCGACAGCGATCACCTCCGCGCCGGTCTGATCGGCGATCCAGCCGATTGCCACCGACGTGTCCAGACCGCCGGAGTACGCGAGCACTATCCGTTTACTACTCATGACGTCCCTTCCTCAGAATGGGCACCGGCGGCCAGGACGCGCAGCCGGCCGGCAAGCTCGTGACCGCCGTCCGCGGCTCTGGCCACGCACAGGACCGTGTCGTCACCCGCAATGGTGCCGAGGACATACGGCAGTCCGGAGCGATCCAGCGCCGAGGCGAGGAACTGCGCGGCGCCCGGCGGTGTCCGCAGGACGGCGAGGTTTCCACTCGCCTCCACGTCGACGAGCAGCTCGGCCAGCAGCCGGACCAGCCTGGCCGGCGCCGCCTCCGACGGCCGCAACGGGGCCTGCCCCTCATCCGGTACGACGTACGCGCCGGCACCTCCATCGGCACCGCGCAGTTTGGCCGCGCCCAGTTCCTCGAGGTCGCGGGACAGCGTCGCCTGAGTCACCACCACCCCCTCGGCGGCGAGCAGCCGGGCCAGCTCGGCCTGCGAGTGGACCGGCTGCGCCTGGACGAGCGCGACGATCCGCGCGTGCCGGGCGCTGCGCGTCAGCGGAGCGTGAGTGGTGGTCATCGGCACGGGCCTATCCGGACCTTTCCAGCAGCCAGGTGAGCAGCGCCTTCTGGGCGTGCAGCCGATTCTCCGCTTCGTCCCACACCACGCTGGCCGGCCCGTCGATGACCGCCGCGGCGATCTCCTTGCCGCGGTACGCCGGAAGGCAGTGCAACACCACCGCGTCGTTCCCGCGGGCCAGTGCCGCCTCGTCCAGCGAGTAGGGCAGGAACGGGGCGGAACGTGCGTCTCCCTCACCTTCCTGGCCCATGGATACCCACGTGTCGGTGGCCAGCACGTCGGCGCCGTCGCACGCCTCGGCCGGGTCCGGCATGAACGTCGCCGACCCACCCGTCCCGGCGGCGATCCGACGGGCCTGGTCCAGGATGGCGGGGTCCGGCGGATAGCCGGCCGGCGCGGCGATCCGGACGTGCATGCCTGCAAGCGCCCCGCCCAGCAGATATGAGTGCGACATGTTGTTCGCACCGTCGCCGAGGTAGGTGAGGATCAGCCCGTCCAGGGCCTTCTTGCGCTCCCGCACCGTCTGCAGGTCGGCGAGGATCTGACACGGGTGGAACTCATCGGTCAGGGCATTGACGACCGGGACCCGACTGACCGATCCCATCGCCGCGATCCGCTCCTGACCGAACGTTCGCCAGACGATGGCTGCGCACTGCCGCTCGAGCACCCGGGTGGTGTCCTCGATGGGCTCGCCGCGGCCGAGCTGCGTCCCGAGCGAGTCGATCACGAGTGGGTAGCCGCCGAGTTCGGCGATGCCCACCGCGAAGCTCACCCGGGTCCGGGTGGAGGGCTTGTCGAAGATCACGGCGACCGCCTTCGGCCCCTCCAGCGGGCGGGCCGCGAACCGGTCGGCTTTGAGCCTGTCGGCCAGATCCAGGATGTCGGCCTGCTCTTCTGATGTCAGGTCGTCGTCGCGGAGGAGGTGTCGAACCATTACGGTGCTCCGTTTTCTGCCAGTGCCGCGTCCAGCGCGGCCGGCAGCGCCGCGACAAAGGCATCGGCCTGTACGTCGGTCAGAACGAGTGGCGGCGCGAGCCGGAGCACTCTCGGGGTCACGGCGTTGACGAGGAAGCCGGCCAACCGCAGCTGCTCCTCTACCGCCGGAGCCCGATCCTGACAGAGCACGATTCCGAGCAGCAGCCCGACACCCCGTACGCCGTCCACCAGCGGGTGCCCCAGCGCCTCGATCTCGCTGACCAGCCAGGCCCCCAGTGCCTTCGCCCGCCCGGGCAGGTCGGCTCCCACGACGACATCGAGCACCGCAAGGGCCGCGGCGGCGCACACCGGGTTACCGCCGAACGTCGTGCCGTGCGAGCCCGGCGTCAGCAGGTCCGCGGCGGCACCGAAGGCGATGCAGGCACCGATCGGGAGTCCCCCGCCCAGCCCCTTCGCCAGTGTCAGCAGGTCAGGAGCGACGCCGGCGGCCTCGTGCGCGAACATCGTTCCGGTCCGGCCGATCCCGGTCTGCACCTCGTCGAGGCACAGCAACGCTCCGTGCTCCGACGTGATCCGCCGGGCCGCGGCGAGATAGCCGGACGGGGCCGGTACGACGCCGCCCTCCCCCAGCACCGGCTCCAGGATCACCATCGCGGTCTTCTCGTCGACGGCTTCGGCGAGCGCCGGAACGTCGCCGTACGGCACGTGGGTCACGCCGGCGGGCAACGGACGGAAGGGGTCGGACTTCGCCGGTTGCCCGGTCAGGGCCAGCGCCCCCATCGTCCGGCCGTGGAAGGCGCCCTCGGCCGCGACCACGTGTGTGCGGCCGGTCCGGCGCGACGCCTTGAACGCGGCCTCGTTGGCCTCGGCGCCGGAGTTGGTGAAGAAGACCCGCCCGTCCCGGCCGGTCAACCCCAGCAACCGTTCGGCAAGTTCGACGACCGGACCGGTGACGGCGAAGTTGGACACGTGGCCGAGGGTGACGACCTGCTTGCTGACCGCGGCGACGACGGCCGGGTGCGCGTGACCCAACGCGTTGACCGCGATGCCCGCCAGCAGGTCGAGGTACACCCGGCCGTCGGCGTCCCACACGGTGGCGCCGGACCCGCGGACCAGGACCAGCTTGGGCGTGCCGTAGGTGTCCATGAGCGAGGACTGCCAGCGCGCGGTGAGGTCGGAGGTGGGAGTCATCACGCGGCCTCCTGGTCCGGGATCACCATCGTGCCCACGCCGTCGTCGGTGAAGACCTCGAGCAGCACCGAGTGCGGCACCCGCCCGTCGATCACGGTCGCCCGCGGGACACCGCCGTACACCGCCCGCAAGCAGGCCTCCATCTTCGGCCGCATCCCGGTCTCCAGGCGCGGCAACAGTTCGGCCAGGTCACCCGCGCGGATCTGGCTGATCACGCTGGAGCGTTGCGGCCAGTCGTCGTACAGCCCCTCGACATCGGTGAGTACGACGAGCTTGTGCGCTCCCAGCGCCACGGCGATCGCGGCGGCGGCGGTGTCCGCGTTGAGGTTGTGCACCTGGCCGGCGGCATCGGGCGCCACCGTGGAGACGACCGGGATCCGTCCGGCCTCGATGAGGTCCTGGACGGCGCGCGGGTCCACCGCGACTACGTCGCCGACCAGCCCGAGATCGACGTCCGCGCCGTCGATCTGGACGCTGCGGCGCGCGGCTGTGAGCAGATGCGCGTCCTCACCCGACATGCCGACCGCGAGCGGGCCGTGCCCGTTGATCAGCCCGACGAGCTCGCGCCCGACCTGCCCGACCAGCACCATCCGGACCACGTCGATGCTCTCCTCCGTCGTCACCCGCAGGCCGGCGCGGAACTCGCTGGCGATCCCTAGCCGGCTGAGCATGCTGGTGATCTGGGGTCCGCCGCCGTGCACGACGACCGGCCGGATGCCCGCATACCGCAGGAACACCATGTCCGCGGCGAACGCGCGCTTCAGGTCGGGGTCGACCATGGCGTGGCCGCCGTACTTCACAACGACGGTCTTTCCCTGCAGCCGCTGCAGCCACGGCAGTGCCTCGATCAGCACGCCGGCCTTGTCCAGGGCGGTGCGTTGCGCGGTGTTCACGTCGCGTACGCCGAGTTCTCACGGACGTAGCCGACGCTGAGGTCGTTCGTCCATACCGTGGCGGTCTCGGCGCCGGCGTGCAGGTCTACCGCGATCACGACTCGGCGGCCCGTCAGGTCCACAGTGGACCGATCGGCGGCTGCCTCGCCCCGAGCGCAGACCCCGACGCCGTTCAATGCGACGTCGAGGGCATCAGGATCGAACCCGGCACTCGTCGTCCCGACGGCGGCCAGTACCCGGCCCCAGTTGGGATCCTCACCGTGAATGGCGCACTTGAGCAGGTTGCTGCGCGCGACGCTTCGGGCGACTTCCAGCGCATCGTCCACGGTGGACGCGCCACTCACGACGACCTCGATGTCCTTGGTGGACTCCTCGGCATCAGCGAGCAGTTGTGCCGCCAGGTCGGCGCAGACCGAGGTCAGCGCCGCCGTGAGCTCGGCCGCGTCCGGCTCGATGCCGGCGGCGCCGCTGACCATGAGCAGCACGGTGTCGTTCGTGGACATGCAGCCATCGGAGTCCACGCGGTCGAACGTCTGGGCGGTGGCCGCCCGCAGTGCCGCCTCGGCCGTCGCCGGATCCACGACGGCGTCCGTGGTGACCACCGCGAGCATGGTGGCCAATGCCGGTGCCAGCATCCCGGCACCCTTCGCCATCCCTCCGATGGTCCAGCCGCCGCCGTCGTACGCCGACTCCTTCGACACCGTGTCGGTCGTGAGAATCGCCACGGCCGCGTCGGCGCCGCCCTCCGGATGCAACGCGGCGACCGCTTTGTCCACACCCGGTAGCAGGGCATCCATGTCCAGTCGTACGCCGATGAGCCCGGTCGAGCAGATCGCGACGTCGATCGCGCCGATGCCGAGCGCAGTGGCAGCGCGTTCGGCGGTGGCGTGGGTGTCCTGGAATCCGGCCGGGCCGGTGCACGCGTTCGCGCCGCCGGAGTTGAGCACGACGGCTCGCAGCCGACCGGTGCTGAGGACCTGCCGGGTCCAGCGCACCGGCGCGGCCGTGACGCGGTTGGTCGTGAAGACCCCGGCCGCGGTGTCCAGCGGGCCGCCATTGACGATGAGGGCGACGTCGGTGCCGGCCGGCTTCAGGCCCGCCGCGACCCCAGCGGCCAGGAATCCACGTGCCGAGGTCACGGTCACGGCGCGATCCCCACGGTGCTCAGACCGGCCGTCTCGGGCAGGCCGAGGGCGATGTTGGCGCTCTGGATCGCGGCTCCCGCTGCGCCCTTGGTGAGGTTGTCGAGAGCGGCGACGGCGACCACACGGCCGGCGAGTCCGTCGACGGTCACCTGGACGTGTACGGCGTTCGACCCGAGGGTCGCGCCGGTCGCGGGCCACCGCCCGTGCGGCAGGAGGTGCACGAACGGCTCGTCGGTGTAGGCCTCCTCGTACGCCGCCCGGATCTGCGTGGGCGCGACACCGAGGAGCAGCGGCGCGGAACACGTGGCCAGGATGCCGCGGGTCATCGGGACGAGTACCGGGGTGAAGGACACCGTCAACTGCTCGTCGGTCAGCAGTGACAGGTTCTGCCGGATCTCCGGGCTGTGCCGGTGCCCGCCGCCGACGCCGTACGCCCTGGCCGAGCCCATCACGTCGGACCCGAGCAGGTCGGTCCTGGGCGAGCGCCCCGCCCCGGACGTGCCGCTGGCGGCGACCGCGACGACATCGGGTTCGACCAGACCCGCTGCCAGGGCGGGCGCGATGGCCAGCGTGACCGCCGTCGGATAGCAGCCCGGTACCGCGATCCGGAGGGAACCGGCGAGTTTGCCCCGGAGACCGGCCAGCTCAGGGAGACCATAAGGCCACGATCCGGCGTGCGGACCGGCGTACCACCGCTGCCAGTCCGCTGGATCGGTCAGCCGGAAATCGGCACCGCAGTCAAGGACCAGGCAGTCCGCGGGCAGCGCCTTCGCGATCGCGGCCGACTGCCCATGCGGCAGGGCGAGGAACACGACGTCGTGGCCGGCCAGCGTTTCCGGGGTGGTCGCATCGAGCACCCGGCCGGCCAGCGGGAACAGATGAGGGTGGTGGTTACCGAGCGGCGAGCCCGCGCTGTCCCCCGCCGTGACGGCACCGATCTCCAGCCGCGGATGGGCGAGGAGAAGCCGCAGCAGTTCGCCGCCGACGTACCCGCTCGCTCCTGCCACCGCCGCCCTGTACACCGCATGATTATGCACCAGACGGGATTACGATGCAACGTCAGGTCGTGGGCGACGACTCCTTGAACTTCGTGCCGATCGTGACGAGCAGGTGCGCCACGCCGAGAATGATGAAGAACGCGGTCGGTGCACCCTCGTCGTTGAACCGGAAGATGAAGGGTGCCGCGATCAGGAACACGGCAAGGGCGTAGTCGACGGCGGCGTGCACTGTGACCGGGATCGACTTGATCAAGCTGGTCGGTCCCACCGTGGCGGCGGCCATCACGAGGATCAGGACGCCGATCGCAATGGATACTCCGACGGCGTACCCGTCGTCGTAGGAGAAGAGAAAGGGTGCGGCGATGAACAGCACGCCTGCGACGTACTCGATCATTCCGTGGATGGACCGGGAGATCGGCCCGTCGCGCAACATGCGTTCACCGTAGCCGCCGTCGCCCGCGCGGGCACCAGGCACGCCGGACGCACGGATACGCTGCGGCGATGTCCACCTGGATCCTGCGACTCGACGAGGCTGGGGAAGGCCCGAGACTCGCGGTCAAGGACGTCATCGACGTTGCCGGAGTACCGACCACGATCGGCTGCGCCGCGGTCGCCGACCGGGCGATGCCTGCGGGCGCCGACGCGATCTGCGTGAGCACCGCGCGGGCGGGCGGGGCCCGCATCGTCGGCAAGACGAACCTGCACGAACTCTGCTACGGCGTCACTGGAATCAACCCGTGGTACGGCACGCCCGTGAACCCGTTCGACCCCACGCTCATTCCGGGCGGGTCGTCCAGCGGATCCGCCGCGGCGGTCGGCGCAGGCGAGGCGGACATCGGGTACGGCACGGACACCGGCGGTTCGATCCGCATCCCCGCTGCCTGTTGCGGCATCGCGGGCCTCAAGACGACGTGGGGCCGGATCTCGCTGGAGGGGGTCTGGCCGTTGGCGCCGACGCTCGACACCGTCGGTCCGTTGGCCCGCGACATGGCCGGCATTGTCGCCGGGATGCGCCTGATGGAGCCGGGTTTCGCCCCGTCGGGCAAGGCGGCCAGGGTGGGCCGGGTGCGGCGACCCGGCGTCGAGCCGGCCGCCGAAGCCGCGGTGGACCGGGTGCTCGAGGCCTGGGGGGTCGACGTCGTCGACATCGTTCTCGATGGCTGGGCGGCAGCGGACACCGCGTTCGAGTCCGTCATCGGAGCGGAGGCGTATGCCGCCGACCGGAATTGGGTCGAGGACAGCCCCGATCGTGTCGGCGACCTGGTGACGCGCCGGGTCCTGGCCGGCGCGTCGGTGACCGATGTCGAGCTGGCGGATGCGAAAGACGTCCGGCAACGCTGGCAGACAGAGCTCGCCGCTGTTCTCGATCGCGTCGATGTCCTTGTGCTGCCGACACTGCACGGGCCGCCGCCGGCATTGGGGGCGGTCGGGCCGAGGCCCCCGCTGAACCAACTGACCCGCACGTTCAACCTGGCCGGCGTACCGGCGCTGTCGCTGCCGACGCACGATCAGGGAACGAGCCTGCAACTCGTCGGGCCGCTCAACGGGGAGGAGCTGCTGTGCGGCAGCGGTGCGCAGGTGGAGCGCGTCGTCAGCTCGCTCGGCCCGTAGCCCGCACCAGATCCGCGTACTCCGGATGCCGGACGATGTAGGCGGCGATGAACGGGCAGATCGGCGTCACCGTCCACCCGTGCGCCCGATGTCGTCGAGAACACCCGCCGCGAGCCTGCTACCGAGCCCGCCGCCTTCATGGGCGGCGGCGATCTCGGTGTGCACCACGACCCGGGTGCCCGGGGCGTCACGGTACAGCGCGTACCCGGCCACGGCGTCGCCAACGCGGATCTCGTAGCGCCGCCGCTCGGCAGCGTCGACGACGGTGGTCGTGGGTTCCTGAGGGCTCATCCGACCCGCACCGGCGACGCCCAGCCGCTGTGGGAATGGTCGACCCAATCGACGGTCAGGCTGAGCGTGCGCCGGTACTGCACCCAGGCCAGGCCCGGCAACCGCTTGTCGGTTCCCTCCTCGGGATAGGTGACCTGATAGCCCGAGAGCCAGATGAACGGCACGGTCGAGCCGTTCATGGCGCGCGCCCAGCGCGGGAAGTGCGCTGCTGCCGCCAGGATCTCGGCGTGGGCGGAGTCCGGGCCGCGCAGCCGCCGCGGGCGGGCGGCCTGTCCGGGAATCCAGTGAGCGCCCAGATCGAGGGTGAC
Source organism: Geodermatophilaceae bacterium (assembly GCA_013696785.1). Classification (GTDB taxonomy): domain Bacteria; phylum Actinomycetota; class Actinomycetes; order Mycobacteriales; family Geodermatophilaceae; genus JACCTY01. Next base: position 13,265 of record JACCXW010000333.1, read on the forward strand.
CCGGCGCACGCCGGGCCGGTGGACGATGCCCGGAAGCAGCCGCACCGGTTTAGGCGGAGCGTCGTAGCCGTCGCCGCGCAGCCAGTCCCACGACCAGGTGTGGGGCTGGCGTTCGGAAGCGACGCTCCATAGTTCGTGGCAGGTACGCCTTACGCCGTCGAGGTAGCTGTCGCTGCCGTCGAGGTACACCGCGATGAGATCGACGACGAGCGGATCGGCGTGCATGCGGGGACTGAGATCCACAGCCGCCAGCTCGTGCTCGTCGATGTCCCACTCGCGGTCCTCGTTCCAGCGTCGGATGTTGGCGACCTGCTCGACCAGCGACGCGAACATGTCCGGCGGCGGCGCGCTCCTTCTGTCGGCGGACACCTGGGGGCTCATGTACGCATCACGGCGCCGGTACGCCGGCCCGCCTCGGCCACCGCGGTGTCCCGCGCCGCGGTGACCTCCTCGCCGGTCAGGGTCCGATCCGGCGCCCGGAAGCTCAGCGCGTAGGCGAGGGAACGGCGTCCCTCGCCGATCTGGGCACCGGTGTAGACGTCGAAGAGCCGGGCGTACTCCAACAGCTCCCCCGCCCCGTCCGTCAGCGCCTGCTCGACATCGGCCGCCGGTACGCGGGACGGGACGACGAGAGCTACGTCGACGAGTGCCGGCGGGAAGGCGGAGATCCGCGACGCCGACGCGATCTCGCTCGCGGGCAGGGCATCCAGGTCGAGTTCCATGGCGCAGACCCCGCGCGGCAGGTCCAGCGCGGCCAGCACGCCGGGGTGCAGTTCCCCGGCGTACCCGATGGGCCGGCCGTCGACGATCAGCGCGGCGCAGCGACCCGGGTGCCACGGCGCGTACTCGCCGGACCGCACGGACATCGCCACGCCGGCCGTCGCCGCCACGGTGCGGGCAGCCTCGACGGCATCGCCCCACGTCGCCGGCTCACCGGCGCCCCACCAGCCCGCGGGCTGACGCTGACCGCTGAGGGCGACAGCCACCCGCCACGGTTGCGGCGGCACCGAGGCCAGCAGGTCAGCGGTCTCCTGGTCATCCGGGCGGCGGTCGACGCCGAGCTGCGGCGGCACAGCCTGGCCCCCGGGCAGGAACACCAGCCCCAGCTCGAACAACGCCACGTCGCGCTGGCCGCGCGAACGGTTGCGCGCCAGCGTCTTGAGCAGGCCGGGGAGCAGCGTCGTCCGCATCGTCGGTTCCTGGTCCGAGATGGGGTTCGCCAGCCGCAAGGCGTGGCGGCGCGGGTCGTCGGCGTCGAGGCCGAACGTGTCGTAGACCGCCGGGTCCACGAACGGGTACGTCGGGGCTTCGACATACCCCGCCTCAGCCAGAGCGCGCCCGACGGAGCGGCGGCGACGCTGGCCGGGCGTCAATCCGCGGCCGGCCGGGGCCGCCGGCAAAATCGAGGGCACGGCGTCGTACCCGTCCACCCTGACGACCTCCTCGCAGAGGTCGACCGGGTCGGTCAGGTCCGGACGCCAGGACGGCGGGAGCACCGCCAGGCTCTCCGACCCCTCCACGGCGCATCCGATCGCGACCAATGCGTCTACCACCGCTTTGGTCGAGTAGTCCACCCCGGCTGTCCGGGCTGGGAGTTCCGCGTCGAGCAGGATGGGCAACCGGGGAAGCCGGAGATCCACATCGAGGACACCCGGAACGACTCTGCCGCCGCCGTACGCCACCAACAGTGCCGCCGCCCGCGCGACCGCGACGCGGGTCATCTCCGGATCCACCCCGCGCTCGAACCGCTTGGACGCCTCGCTGATCAACCGGTGCCGCCGGGCCGAACGCGCCACCGTGACCGGGTCCCAGTGCGCCGCCTCCAGCACCAGCGCACTGGTCGAGTCGACGACCTCTGTGCTCAGACCGCCCATCACGGCGGCCAGCCCGATCGGCCCGCTGTCGTCGGTGATCAGGAGGTCCTCGGGGTCGACCCGGCGCAGGGCCCCGTCGAGGGTCCGCACCGACTCCTCCGGAGCACCCCGGCGTACGACGATCGACCCCTGGACCCGGTCGCGGTCGAAGGCGTGCATTGGCTGGCCGAGTTCGAGCATCACGTAGTTCGTGACGTCGACTGCGAGCGAGATCGAGCGCACGCCGGCCGTGGCCAGCCGCCGCACCATCCACAGTGGACTCGGACGGGTCGGGTCCAGGCCCTCCACGACGGCGGCCACGAACCGGTCGCAGCCCACTGTGTCGTGGACCCGGACGTCGTACGGGGCCGGACCGTCCGGCAGCAGCGCGACCGCGGCAGCCGGATCGTGGAACGGCACCCGGAGCCCGAGCGCGAGCTCCCGGGCGAGTCCCCGGATCGACAGGCAGTAGCCGCGGTCCGGCGTGATCGCCAGCTCGACGACAGTGTCGGGCAGGCCCAACACGGCCGTTGCGTCCGCGCCGACCGATGCGTCCTGTCCGAGCACGAGGATGCCGGATCCGTCCTCGCCGATGCGGAGTTCGCGCGCGGAGCAGATCATCCCGTCGGAGATGTGGCCGTACGTCTTGCGGGCTCCGATCTCGAAGCCGCCGGAAAGGACCGCTCCCGGCAGCGCGACGACCACGCGGTCGCCGACGGCGAAGTTCGTGGCGCCGCAGACGATGCCCCGGACCTCGTCGGATCCGACCCGGACCTGGCAGTAGCGGATCGGCTTCTTGAACTCCGCGAGCTCGTCGATGTCCAGCACCTCACCGACCACGAGCGGGCCACGCAGGTCATCGCCGACCCGGCCGATCTCCTCCACCTCCAGACCCATCCGGACGAAGGCGGCGTCGATCTGCTCGGTGGTGACCTCGGATGGCAACTGCACGTGCTCGGCCAGCCAGGACAGCGCGATTCGCATCAGACCTCCACTCCGAACGCGCGAGTGAACCGGACGTCGCCTTCGACGATGTCGCGGATGTCCGACACGCCGTGTCGGACCTGCAGCGTCCGCTCCAGGCCCATGCCGAAGGCGAACCCGCTGTACTGCGCCGGGTCGATCCCGCAAGCCGTCAGTACCCGCGGGTTGACCATCCCGCAGCCGCCCCATTCCGCCCAGCGCGGTCCGTCGCGGTGCTCGGCGAACCACACGTCGAACTCCGCTGAGGGCTCGGTGAAGGGGAAGTACGACGGCCGCCACCGGGTCCTCGCCTGCGCCCCGAACATCGTCCGGGCGAAGTGATCGAGGGTTCCCTTGAGATGCGCCATGGTGATCCCGCGGTCAACGACGAGGCCCTCGACCTGGCCGAACACCGGCGTGTGCGTCGCGTCCAGCTCATCGGTGCGGTAGACCCGCCCCGGGCAGATGACGTAGATCGGCGGCGTGCGGGACAACATTGTCCGCGCCTGCACCGGTGACGTGTGGGTGCGCAGCACCAGCCGGGCCTCCGGCGGCTCGACGAAGAACGTGTCCCACAGCGTCCGGGTGGGATGGTCCGGGCCGATGTTCAACGCGTCGAAGTTCAGCCAGTCCGCTTCCAGTTCAGGCCCCTCGGTCACCTCGTAGCCCATGCCCACGAACACGTCGCTGATCCGCTCCGAGATCGTCGTCAGCGGGTGCCGAGCTCCTCGCGGTCGGCGGTCCCACGGCAATGTGACGTCCACGACCTCGTCGCGGAGCATCCGCGCGTCGCGCTCTGCGGTGAGCTGCTCGAGCCGGCTGTCGTACCCGTCCTGGACCGCTGTGCGAGCGGCGTTGAGCCGACGGCCGGCATCGGCCCGGGCCTGCGGGGGAAGAGCGCCGAGTTCGCGCCGGGCTTGGCTGAGCGGCGCGCGCTCGCCGTTGTGGGCGCCGCGTACCGCGGCCAGCGCGTCGAGATCGACGGCGTCGGCGAAGGCGGTGTGTGCCTGCGTGACGGCGTCCGCAAGCGACTCCGGCGACAGGAGCGCCACCTGTTTGGGGTCGTAGCTGTACTCGGTCATCGTGTCCGTCCTGCCGGCGGCGAATCCTCGATGAGGGCGCCTCATCCTGACGACCCGGAGCTGCGGCCC
>JACCXW010000224.1 GCA_013696785.1 Geodermatophilaceae bacterium
GGCGTCATGCTGGACGCCTGTCGCCGTACCCGTGATCATGGGATTCAGCCGGTCCTGACCGGTCACATCCCATGATCACGACGCCGGGTCATCGTCCGTTGAACGCGTCCCGCATCCGCGAGAACAGGCTGCCGCCGACGGCCCTGGTCGAGCTGGGACGCTCCTCGCCACGCGCGGCGGCCAATTGCCGGAGTAGCAGCTCCTGCTCCTCGTCGAGCTTGGTCGGTGTCAGCACCTCGATGTGTACGTGCAGGTCACCGCGACCGGTGCCGCGCAGCCGCGGCACCCCTCGGGCACGCAACCGCTGAACGGTCCCGGACTGGCTGCCGGCCGGGATGACGATCTCTTCCTCGCTGTCGAGGGTCTTCAGGGTCAGCGATGTGCCCAGCGCCGCGGCTGTCATCGGCAGCGTCACGCGGCAGTGCAGATCCTCGCCCTGGCGCGTGAAGATGTCGTGCGGCCGCTCGGATATCTCGACGTACAGGTCACCCGGAGGGCCACCGCCGGGACCGACCTCGCCCTGCCCGGTCAGCCGGATCCGCATCCCGTCCTCGACCCCGGCCGGGATCTTGACACCGACCGTGCGCCGGGAGCGGACCCGGCCGTCACCGCCGCACTTGGAGCACGGCTCCGGGATCACCGACCCGAGGCCACCGCAGGTGGGGCAGACGCGGGAGGTCATCACCTGGCCGAGGAACGAGCGCTGCACGCTCTGCACCTCCCCGCGGCCGTGGCAGGTCTCGCAGGTTGCCGGGTGGGTGCCGGGCGCCGTACCGGCTCCGGAGCAGAGATCGCAACGGATGGCGGTGTCGACGGTGATCTCCTCGGTGGTACCGAACGCGGCCTCCGCGAGGTCGAGGTCCAGCCGGATCAGCGCGTCCGCACCCTGCCGGACCCGCGTCCGCGGACCGCGCGAGGCGCCGGTCGAACCGCCGAAGAACGCGTCCATGATGTCGCCGAGGCCGCCGAAGTTACTGAAACCGGCGCCGGCGGCGTTGCCGTTGCCGTACGGGTCTCCGCCGAGGTCGACGATCTGCCGCTTCTGCGGATCGGAGAGCACCTCGTAGGCCCGGCTGACCTCCCGGAACCGCTCTTGCGCGTCCGGCTCCGGATTGACGTCCGGATGCAGATCCCGGGCGAGCTTGCGGTAAGCCCGCTTGATCTCCTCGGCGGTGGCGTCCTGGCGCACGCCGAGGGCGGAGTAGTAGTCGGTCGGCACTGTCGGGTCAGCTTCCTGCCAGCATCTGGCCGACGTACCGCGCGACGGCACGTACGGCGGTCATGTTCCCGGCGTAGTCCATCCGGGTCGGTCCCACGACGCCCAGCCCACCGAGCGCGGTGTCGCCCGCGCCGTAGCCGACGGAGACGACGGACGTGCTGTGCAGACCCTCATGCGGATTCTCCCCGCCGATGCGGACCAGCACGGTGCTGGAGTCGACCTCGCCGATGAGGCGCAACAGGACGACCTGCTCCTCCAACGCTTCGAGGACCGGGTGCAGGGAGTTCGGGAAATCCATCGCGCTGCGGGTCAGATTCGCCGTTCCGCCGGTCACTACGCGCTCTTCCGGCTGATCCACCAGGGCCTCGACGAGCCCCGCCACGATGGTCGTCATGACCGGGCGCAGCGCCGGGGTGACGACGTCAGGCAGATCGATCAACGCCGCGTGCGCGTCGGCCAACCGGCGACCCTGCAGGTGCGTGTTGAGGATGCGTCGCAGCTCGTTCACGTCGTCGTCGCACACAGCAAGGGGAAGCTCGAGGACGCGCTGCTCGACCCGGCCGGTGTCAGTGATGAGCACCAGCATCAGCCGACGCGGCCCCACGTCGACAACTTCGAGATGGCGAACCGAACTGCGGGTCAGCGTCGGGTACTGCACGACCGCGACCTGCCGGGTCAGCTGTGCCAGCAGCCGCACCGTACGGCGCAGCATGTCGTCGAGGTCCCCGGCACCGGCAAGGAAACTCTGAATCGCCCGTCGCTCGGCACCGGACAGCGGCTTGGTCGCCGACAGCCGGTCCACGAACAGCCGATAGCCCTTGTCGGTAGGCACCCGTCCGGCGCTGGTGTGCGGCTGGGCGATGTAGCCCTCTTCTTCCAGCGCGGCCATGTCGTTGCGGATCGTGGCCGGTGAGACCCCGAGGTTGTGTCGCTCGGACAGCGCCCGGCTGCCGACGGGGTCATTCGTGGAAACGAAGTCCTCGACGATGGCCCGCAGTACATCGAGCTTGCGGTCCTCCGAGGACATGTCCACCCCCTCGCGGTTGGTCTGGCACTCATGGAATCTGAGTGCCAATCATACGTGCCGGTCGGACCCACCCTGCGGTGCTGGTTAGAGTCGTGGCAGCCGATCCGGTGAGGCGCGAGGGGGCCGAGCGGTGTGATTTTCAAGGCGGTCCGGAAAGGACGGCCCTACCCGGAACACGGTTTCTCCGCGCGCGACTGGGCGCGGATCCCGCCCCGGCAGGTCCGGCTCGACGAGTTGATCACCACCAAACTGGCGCTGGAGCTGGACAAGCTGCTCGACGACGACTCGACGTTCTACGGCGATCTGTTCCCGCACGCCGTTCAGTTCAAGGGCGACCTGTATCTCGAGGACGGCCTGCATCGTGCCCTGCGGGCGGCGCTGCAGCAGCGGCACGTCCTGCACGTCCGGGTGCTCAACTTCGACGAGCTGCTGCCCTGACCCGCGCCGTGTCGCGGGATGGGGTCAGTCCAGCGAAACCGTCATCTGTGCCGAGCCGGCCGGTCAGTCGAGCAGTGACCGGACCACGGCGTCGGCAAGCAGCCGCCCCCGCAGGGTGAGTACGGCGCGTCCGCCGAGGTGCTCGACGCGCGACAGCAGGCCGTAGCCGACCGCTTCCTGCGCGGCCGCTCGCCCGCCGGGGCTGAGCAGACTGACCGGCAGGCCGTCCCGCAGCCGCAGTCCCAGCATGATCTGCTCCGTCCGCCGCGCTCGGGGGCTCAGCACCTCACGGGCGTGCGCCGGGCTGCGGCCGGCCTCGACGAGACCGGCGTACGCGCTCGGATGCTTCACGTTCCACCACCGCACCCCGCCGACGTGGCTGTGCGCCCCGGGGCCGATCCCCCACCAGTCGGCGCCGGTCCAGTAGAGCTCGTTGTGGCGAGAGCGCGCGGCCCGCCCACCCGACCAATTGGACACCTCGTACCAGAGGTATCCCGCTTGCGAAAGCGTGACGTCGGCCTGCTCGTATCGGTCGGCCAGCACGTCGTCGTCGGGCGCAGGGATCTCACCCCGGGCCACCCGGCGGGCCAGCGCCGTACCGTCCTCGACGATCAGGGCATACGCCGAGACGTGGTCGGGGTTGGCCTCGATAGCCGCGTCCAGGGATGCCTGCCAGTCCTGCTCGGTCTCCCCCGGTGTGCCGTAGATCAGATCCAGATTGATGTGCTCGAAGCCGGCGGCCCTGGCCTCCGCGACGGCCGCAGCCGCCCGTCCAGGTGTGTGCTGGCGATCGAGTACGGCGAGAACGTGTTCGCGGGCGGACTGCATGCCGAGGCTGATCCTGGTGAAGCCGGCCTGTCGCAGCCGATCCAACGACCGCGGGGTCACCGACTCCGGGTTCGCCTCGGTCGTGATCTCCGCATCGCGGGCCAGCCCGATCCGCTCGTGGAGCTCGGCGACGATCGCGGCCAGGTGCTCCGACGGGAGCAGCGTCGGCGTACCCCCTCCGAAGAAGACCGTCTCGGCCCGCGGTGCATCCGGACCCAGAACATGTGCCGCCAGTTGCACTTCGCTGATCACAGTGTCCACATAGGACAGTTGAGACGCCCCACCACCGAGTTCACGGGCGGTGTAGGTGTTGAAGTCGCAGTACCCACATCGGCTGGCACAGAACGGGACATGCACGTACACACCGAACGGCTGCTGGCCCAGCGTCGATATCGCGGACAGCGGCAGCGACCCGTCCGGCGGCGCCGGGTCGCCGTCGGGCAGAGTGGAAGGCACAGCACGAGTGTCCCAGCCCAGCCCGCAGGCGGCCGGGAGGAGGAGTCGGTGGCGGAGTTCGTCCACGCCAGCACCGCACGCGGTGTTGCCACGATCACGTTGGACTCCCAGCACAACCGCAACGCCCTGTCGTCGCAGCTGATGGCAGAGCTGACCGAGCGGCTCGGCGCCGCGCAGGCCGATGACGCGGTCCGGGTGATCGTGCTGACCCACGAAGGTCGGGTCTTCTGCTCCGGGATGGACCTGTCCGAGGCTAGAGGCGGGTCGGCCGCGGGCATGGGTGTCAACGCGCTTCCGCCCATCCTGCATGCGATCTGGGACAGCCCGAAGCCGGTCGTCGCACGGGTTGCGGGCCCCGCCCGGGCGGGTGGGGTCGGCCTCATCGGTGCCTGCGACATCGCCGTAGCCGCCAGTACGGCGACCTTCGCGTTCACCGAAGTACGGATCGGCGTCGTACCGGCCGTCATCTCGATCACGGTGCTGCCCCGGCTGCTGCCGCGTTCGGCGCACGAGTTGTTCCTCACCGGTGAACTGTTCGACGGTGACCGCGCGGCCGCGATCGGCCTGGTCAACTCCGCCGTCGACGTCGCCGATCTCGACGCCGAAGTCGGCCGGTACGTCGACATGCTCGCGCTTGGTGCTCCAGGTGCCCTGGCCGCGACGAAACTGATGCTGCGGCGGGCCCGGCCGGCGTCGATGGCCGAGGACTTCGCGGCGATGCTGGCGCTCTCGGCCGAGCACTTCGCCGGCGAGGAGGGTCAGGAAGGGATCGCCGCCTTCACCGAGAAACGCCCGGCTCGCTGGGTGCCCCACAGCTGAGCCCCGCTCAGTAGGGGCCTCGGTGTGCCAGCAGCACGGTGAGATCCCGGGAACGGACGGACCGCGCGGCGTAGGTGAGCAGCTCGACTGCCATTCGATACGCCGCCGGATCCGCCTCGGCCAGGGACTCCGGGTCAGCCCAGATCAACGTGACCGGGCCGGGCGGCAACCACGCCAGGTCAGAGAGCACATCCGCCGTGGCATCCCAGTTGTGGCCGGTCCAGTGCGGAAAGCGCAACTGTCCGGCGAGTGCATCGAGGAGGGCGTCCTTGCTGTCGATCGCCGGTACGACGTAGACCTGGCAACCGGCCGCTTCGGCCTCCACGACCAGTGACCGCGTCGACGCCGCCGCACCGACATGGAACAAGCCGCGCCGGCCCACCCATCCGGTCATGGGTCGAGCACCCGGACGAAGGAGTCGTAGTGGTCGGCGGTGTAGTACACCTCGCCCTGCCGGCCGGTCACCAGTCGGCGCGGGCCACGGTCGTCCTCGTCCGGACCGGGCACGGTGTACTCGCGGTAGTAGTCCGCCGGCTCATCCGGCAGCAGCCCTTCCCGGTTTCCGAACGTGGCCCCATCCTGCTCGTAGCGGAATGGCCCCTGGTCCTTGATCAGATCCAGCGTCGAACGCACGTCCGCGGGCAACTCGCCGATCTCGACGACCGGCAGGCCGGACAGGCTGTCGCGGTCGGAGGGTGCGTCCCGGCCGACGAGGTACGCCGTTAGCACCACGGCCACCAAAACGAGCAGGCCGATGAGTGGACGGCGCTGCCAGGACGGGCGTGCTGCCACGACCGCGACAATAGTTGCGCCGGACTACGGGGATTTCGGTGCCCGCGTTAGCGTCAGCAGATGCTTGCCGCCTTCGTCAGCTCACCCTCGCCCGATGAACCGCTGTCCGTCCTGGAGATTGGGGACCGGCCCGAGCCCGAGGTGCCGGACGGTTGGACGGTCGTGACGGTGCAAGCGGCCTCGCTCAACCACCATGACGTGTTCTCGCTGCGCGGCGTCGGGCTGCCGGCTGAGCGGATGCCCATGATCCTCGGTTGCGACGGCGCCGGTATCGACGAGGACGGCAACGAGGTGATCGTGCACGCCGTCATCGCCTCGCCCGGCTTCGGCGGCGATGAGACGCTCGACCCGAAGCGTTCACTGCTTTCCGAAGCGCACCAAGGGACGTTCGCCGAGCGGGTGGCCGTACCCCGGCGCAACGTGCTGTCCAAGCCGGCGGAGTTGTCGATGGCCGAAGGTGCCTGCCTGTCGACGGCTTGGCTGACGGCGTACCGGATGTTGTTCACCAAGTCCGGGCTCAAGCCGGGCCAGACCGTCTTGGTGCAGGGCGCCAGCGGCGGGGTCGCCACGGCCCTGATCGTGCTCGGCCGGGCTGCCGGTTACCGCGTGTGGGTGACCGGACGGACCGAGGCCAAGCGGACCCAGGCTGTCGAGCTCGGCGCCGATCAGGCCTTCGAGCCCGGTGCCCGGTTGCCGGAACGGGTCGACGCGGTGATGGAGACCGTCGGCGAGGCGACCTGGGGGCACAGCCTGAAGTCGCTGCGACCGGGCGGCACCCTCGTCGTGTCCGGTTCCACCAGCGGGCCCAACCCCAAGGCGGACCTCGCACGGGTGTTCTTCCTGCAGCTGTCCGTCCTTGGTTCGACGATGGGGACGCGGGACGAGTTGCTCGGCCTGCTCGCGTTCTGCCGGACCGCCGGCGTACGCCCGGTCATCGCCCGGGAGTTGCCGCTGGCCGAAGCTCGTGACGGTTTCGCGGCCATGATCGACGGCGACACCGCCGGCAAGATCGTCTTCACCATGACCTGACCGACCCAGCGCCAATTCGCCGCCGATCATGAAGATGTGTGGTCCGATTTATACAGAATCGCCCGATCGACCCCGTCGAAACGTCATGATCACCGGGAGTCGGGGGTCATGCGCTGGGGGAGAGTTCCACTGTGACGGACTCCTCGGCCGACTCCTGCAACACGAGCTCGGCCACGACGCCCGCCACGATCAGGTCCGTGCGTGCCGCGTCGACCGCGGCCAGTCGGCTCGCGTCGCCGGTCACGGTCAACCGGCTCACCTCCGCGCGGAGGGACACCTTGCTGCTCGACTTCGCCTTGCGTACGTCGGCGAGCACGGTGCTCACGGTGTCCAGTACTGCCGCGTCGCCCGGCCCGGTGACCGACCGCAGCGGTGCGCTCGTGGGCCAGTCCGCCCGGTGCACGGAACCGGGACGCCACCACGACCACACTTCCTCGGTGACGAACGGCAGAAAGGGTGCGAGCAACCGCAGGAACGTGTCCAACGCCAGTGACAGCGCGGCGCGTGCGGAGTCCGACTCCGGTCCTTCGGCGTAGGCGCGGCCCTTGACCAGCTCGAGGTAGTCGTCGCAGAACGCCCAGAAGAACTTCTCGGCGTGCTCCAGGGCACGGTGGTACTGGTAGTCCGCGAACGCCGCCGTGGCCGCGTCGACGACGTCGCTGAGCTGGGACAGCATCGCCCGGTCAAGCGCCACGGTGACTTCGCCCGCGACGCCGGGTGCCGTCTGCGCCAGTCCGAGCACGAACCGCGAGGCGTTGAGAACCTTGTTTGCCAGTCGCCGGCCGACCTTCATCTGCCCGGCGTCGACGGCGGTGTCGGTGCCGGGTCCGGCCGAGCAGGCCCAGTACCGGAAGCCGTCTGCGCCGAAGTCCTCCAGCAGCTGCTGAGGTGTCTCCGTGTTGCCCCTGGACTTGGACATCTTCTTGCGGTCGGGATCCAGGATCCAGCCGTTGATGCTCGTGTTCGCCCAGGGCAGCACACCGTGCTCCAGGTGGGCACGCAAGACAGTGGCGAACAGCCAGGTCCGGATGATCTCCGGACCCTGGGGGCGCAGGTCCATCGGGAAGGTACGGGCGTACAGATCGGGGTCCTCCTCCCAGCCGCAGACGATCTGCGGGCTGAGCGAGGAGGTCGCCCAGGTGTCCATGATGTCGAGGTCACCGACGAATCCACCCGGCTGCCCCCGCTGGGACTCCTCGTACCCAGGCGGCGGTTCGCCCTGCGGATCCACAGGCAGCACGGCCTCGTCGCTGAGCATCGGCTTGTCCCACACCGGCTCGCCGTCGGCGTCGACCGGGTACCACACCGGGAACGGCACACCGAAGAACCGCTGTCGGCTGATCAACCAGTCGCTGTTGAGCCCACCCACCCAGTGCTCGTAGCGCACCCGCATGTGGTCCGGGTGCCAGACCAGCTCCCGCCCCCGTTCGAGCAGCGCGTCGCGGAGGCCTTCGTCGCGCGCGCTGTTGCGGATGTACCACTGCCGACTCGTGACGATCTCCAGCGGCCGGTCGCCTTTCTCGTAGAACTTGACCGGATGCCGGATCGGACGCGGCTCACCGACCATGCCGCCGCTGTCCCGGAGCAGATCGACGATTCGCGCCCGCGCCTGCTTGGCAGTCTTGCCCGCCAACTCCTCCCACGGCGCGGCCCCCGCGCCGGCGAGCCAACCGGGAACGTCGGTCTGGAAGCGACCGTCGCGGTGTACGACGGAGCGCAGCCCCAGGTCCAGCTCGCGCCACCAGATGACGTCGGTCGTGTCGCCGAACGTGCAGACCATCGCAATGCCGGTGCCCTTGTCCGGGGCGGCCAGCGGATGCGCGACGACCGGCACGGTGACACCGAACAGCGGCGTACTGACCTCGGTGCCGAACAATGGCTGGTACCGCTTGTCGTCCGGGTGCGCGACCAGAGCGACGCAGGCCGGCACCAGCTCCGGCCTCGTCGTTTCGATCTCCACGTCGCCCCCGTCAGAACGCCCGAACAGCAGCCGGTGCGACGTCGCGTCGACCTCGCGGTCTTCCAGTTCGGCCTGCGCCACCGCGGTCCGGAAGTCGATGTCCCAGAGCGTCGGTGCCTCTGCGGCGTACGCCTCACCCCGGTGCACGTTGCGCAGGAAGGCACGTTGGGCCACCCGTCGGCAGTGGTCGTCGATGGTGGCGTACGTGAGCGTCCAGTCCACCGACAGTCCGACCCGCCGCCACACCTGCTCGAAGGCCTGCTCATCGACAAGGGTCAGCTCGTGGCACAGCTCCACGAAGTTGCGCCGGGAGATCGGCCGCTGGTGTTTGTCGGTGCGCGCGGTGGACACGTCGAGTTCGGCGTCGTACGGGACGGTCGGGTCGCAGCGGACCCCGTAGTGGTTTTGCACCCGGCGTTCGGTGGGCAGCCCGTTGTCGTCCCACCCCATCGGGTAGAAGACCTCGAGTCCGCGCATCCGTTGGAACCTGGCGAGGGCGTCGACCTGGACGTAGCCGAACACCGAGCCGATGTGCAGCTGACCGCTGACCGTCGGGGGCGGGGTGTCTATGGAGTAGATCTCGCCACGGTCCTTGGACCGGTCGAACCGGTAGATGCCGGTCGCTTCCCACGACGCGTCCCACTTGCCTTCGAGACCGGCGAGGGTGGGTTTCTCGGGGAGACCGACCATGCAACCGAGATTAGCCGAGCGATGGCTCACCCGACGCTGGGCGGCATCCCCGGCGGCCCGTGCACGGAGCTGCGGCCGGTCATGATCGCGTCGCGCGTCTGCTTGGCCCGGGTCCGGCCCATCGCCGGCCAACCGGTGAACTCGATCCACGACCCGTCCTGAAAACCGATCCGCAGCCGGCCGAAGGACAGCCGCAGCATCTTGGTCCGAACCTGCGCATCGGCGATCATGGCGCGTGGAACGTCGGCGACCAGCTGCAGTGGCGAGTCCAGCCGAGAACCTGTCGTTGCGAGCACCAGCAGCCGCAGCGGGGTGACCGCCAGCATGTGCTCCTGGATGGAGATGTCCCATCGACGGAGTTCTTCGAGAATCCGGACCCCCGTGGACGTGCGATTCCCGGCCGCGGGCACGGAGAAGAACTTGCTCGCGTGCCGCGGGTCGATCAGGGATCCGGAGAGAGCGTGATCCACCACGCTGCCCACGCGATCCCAGCCCGAGCGGTCGGCGGTCTCAGGACGCGGCTCGGGTGGGACAGCCGCTTCGCCGGCCGGGGAGATCCCGGTTGCCGTATACGCGAGGACATGCTCGTCGGCGGCAAGGAACGGCAGGACCTTCTGCCCTCCTTGCTTCCAGTAGTCGATCAGGGGCATGGGCCAACCGTAGGCGCGGGCGGCTGATGCGTTGGCTGAGCTTCGCCCATCACGCCAGCTGGCCGCAGTACGGCGGTGGCCCCAGATCCGCGCGGCCACGCGGACCTGAGACCGGTCTCCGATGTCGGCGACGTGCTTGCCGAGCCGGGCCGCAACGGCCGGCGGGTCAGCCCGTGACTGGTGACCCGTCGAGCTGGACGTTGCCCGACCACTCCCCCCAGGAGGCCCCCGGCTTCAGGTAGTAGTCGCCGTAGACGCCACCGGCGAAGGTGTTGTCGATGACGTCGAGGCCGTTGGAACTCTCGTTGCGCAGCGTGTAGGCGCCGCCGGACAGGTAGTTGCCGATCAGCCTGTTCCCCGTCGACCCCGGGGAGGACTGGTAGAACACCGCTGCCGTGGCGTACGCCGGGATGCCGAACTGCACCGAGATGTAGTTGCCCTGATAGGTGATGTTGTCGCCGCCCTGGGAGAACAGCCCGTCGCTGTGGCAGATCTCGCCACTGCACTGCGCGTTCTGGGTGTAGATCTCGGTGTCCTTGATGATGCTGTTCCGGCCCGGGTCCAGGCCCTGCGGGAAGCCCTGGATGAGACTGTTGTAGACCAGCATGGGGACCGAGCCGGTGTACTCGTTGAGGCCACCGATGTCAGAGCCCCCGGTGTACGTCGTCACGCTCGGACTGGTCTGCAGCGTCGTGTTCCTGATCGTGTACGCGGCACCGGCGCTGGGCTGTTGGCAGGCTGCCTGGATGTTGTGCCAGGTCTTCGACGGATACCAGTCGATGACCGACTGGGTGATGTTGAGATCCCCGCAACCGCGCCAGTAGATCCCGCCCTGCACGTAGACGTGATCGAGGTTCAGTACGGTGCTGGTGCAGTCCAGATACTTGTACGTCTGGTTCCAGCTGCACCCGCTCGGCGCCCTGCCGTTGGCCGCGGAATAGGTGGTGAGGGCGCTCATCGAGCCGCGGTAGCCCTGGGTTCCGGGTTGCACGTATGTCCCGGACGGTGGCGGTGTCGTCGTGACAGGGGGCGTCGTCGTGACAGGGGGCGTCGTCGTCCCCGGCGGGGTGGTGGTGGTCGCGGTGGGACGTGTCGTCGTGGGTGGCGGGGTGGTTCCGGACGGGACGAATCTCACGTCGATGAAGTAGTTGGTCGACCGATAGGACGAACTCGGCATGACGCTCGTCGTGCCATAGGTGTAGACCCCATTACGGGTCGGATCTGTTGCTGCACTGATTAGCATCCCGCGCTCGACGGGGCCGGCCGCGAAGTAATTCGACTCCGCCGGATAGCCCTCGGCCGTGTGGTACGAGGCGACGTACACCGTTCCCTTCGTGAGCGCGACCGGGGTGGCGAAGTTGACACCCTGCCAGCCCACCGCCGTAGCGGCGGGAACTGTCGCGCTGGCCAACCGTGTTCCGGACGCGGTCCACAGTGATACGGCGTGCTGCTGGGTCATTCCCTGGGCGCGGTACATGCGAATGCCCCGGATGGAACCCGCCTGGCTGGCACTGAAACGCAGGCCGAGCTCTACGGAGTTCGGGTCGCTGTCCCGCACGGTGTTGGCGGGACGTTCGCCTCCGAACAGGGTCTGCACCGACCCAGCCGCGTTGCTGGTCGATGCCACAGTCACCAGGCCGGCGACCAACGTAGCGGCCACTGCGAGGACGGCAAGCATGGGTTTTCTCACGGTTCACCTCTTTGCGATTGCGGCACGGAGCCGCGGAAGCATGGAGTCCGCAACCGGGGTCCGGGGCGCGCGACGCGGGAGGTGGGCGATCCGTCTAAATGACGATCCGTAATCACCCGACCACACTATGTCACAGCAGGGACAGGGCGACGCCGCTGCGACCCGACCGGCGAGGGCCACGTTTGACTACATATTGCGATGGTTTGGCGACACTCAGCTACCAAAGCGCCTATCCGGTGCGGCACTCTGCCCGGACAGCCCCCGCACGGGGCCCGGGGCGACCCACACGAGACACGATCGGCAGGGGCTGACACAACCGGGTCCACATTTCGCGATTCGTCTTCACGGCGATGTACCGGCCGCCCGCACACGCCTGCGACGTCGGCGAAGCGTGCAGCCAGTTCCGCGGGATCGAGGACGACGACCTCATAGTCGAGCGGCCATCCCACGCCACGAGGGACCACCGGCGCCCGGAATGCACGATTCGGTTCGGCTCCATCACTCGCCGGCTAGTGATCCCCAGCCTGCCCGGCTTCGGGTTCTCCGGCCCGGTCGTCGAGGCCGGCTGGGACATCACCCGGACCGCATCGGCATGGGCCGAGCTCATGCGGCGGGGATCCGGCGCTACGCGGACTCGGAGAGCACGATCACCTGCTGGACGGACGTACAAGGCCGCGGCGGGCACTTCGCGGCTCTGGAGGAGCCGGAGCTCCTGGTGCGCGACATCCGCGAGTTCTTCCGCGACCTGCGGTGATCACATCCGGGTTGTCGTCGCATCAACCGAATGCGACCACAACGCCGAGTCGATGGAGGAATCCGAAGTCAAAGCGCGGCGAGCTCGGCGGTCAGGTCGTCCAGGCCGAGCGATCCCATCGACAGCGCCGCCATGTGCCAGCGCTTGAGGTCGAAGTCGGCACCATGCGCTTGCTGCGCCGCGGCCCGCCCGGCCAGCCAGGCCCGCTCCCCCAGTTTGTAGCTGATTGCCTGGCCGGGAATCCCCAAATAGCGCACCAGTTCGCTGTCCGCGAACGCAGGGTCACGCCCGCAGTTCGCGCCGAAGAACTCCCGGCCGAGTTCGTGCGTCCACCGCTCACCCGGATGAAACGGCTGATCCTTGGGAATCTCGAGCTCCAGGTGCATCCCGATGTCGATGATCACCCGCACCGCCCGGATCTGCTGCGCGTCCAGGTAGCCCATGCGGTGGCCCTCGCCGGTGAGGTACCCGAGTTCGTCCATCAGGCGTTCGGCGTACAGGGCCCAGCCCTCGGTGTCCGCGCTGGTGCTGCCGATGCTCGTCTGGTACCTCGACAGCTGCGGTGCGACGTGCACCCACTGCGCCAGTTGCAGGTGATGTCCCGGAACTCCCTCGTGGTACCAGGTGCTGACCAGGTCCCACAGCGGGAAACGGGTACGGCCCAGCGTGGGCAACCAGGTCCGACCCGGCCGGGCGAAGTCCAACGACGGCCGGGTGTAGTACGGCGCGGCGGCACTGCCCGGTGGCGCGATCATGGCCTCGACCGTGCGGATCGGCTCGGCCAGATCGAAATGCGTGCCGTCGAGGGCGGCGATCGCCTCGTCCATCATCAGTTGCAACCGTTGCCGGATCGCCTCCTCGCCCTCGACCGCCTCGGCCTCGGTGTCCAGCCACCGCATCGCCTCGGCGGGGGTGGAGCCGGGCAGGATCCGCTCGGCCTCCGCCTGCATCTCGGTGTCGATCCGGGCGAATTCGACCCAGGCCCAGGAGTAGGCCTCATCCAGATCGAGCTGTGAGCCGGTCCACTGCTTGGCGTGGCGGGCGTAGCGCTCGGCGCCGACGGCGTCCGGAGTGCCCTCGGCATCTCGGCGATACGCGCCGCGAAAAAAGTCCCGGGTCGTCGCGACAGCCTCGGCGGCCACTCGAGCGGCCGCATCCAGGTCGGCGCGCTGCGCGTCCGGACCTGGCGCCACGAACGACGCGAACCACGACCCCGTGACGCCGTCTCCGAGCCACTGGTCGAGCTGCCCGGCGAGTGCATCGACCTGGCGTGGCGCGGCGTAGAGACCCCGGCCGGCGCCCTCCTCCAGCGCGGCGCGGTAGCCCGCGTACGCGCGCGGGATGTTCGCCAGCCGCCGCGCGATGACGGCCCAGTCCTCGTCGGTTGCCGACGGCATCAACAGGAAGATCTGCCGTACCGCGTGCACCGGCGTGAAGGTGTTGTTGACCGCTCGCAGACTCTCCCCTGCCTCGCTCAGGGCCAGGCTGGAGTTCAGCCGGTTCCGCAGCAGCCGGGCGCAGCGCTGCTCGAGCACGTCGGATGAGTCGGGCAACGTGTCGAGGGCGGCGAGGGTGGACCTCGCCAGGTCGTCGGTGGCTGCGATCCCCTCGGGTGAGTAGTCGGGAAGCCCAGCGTCGTGCGGCCGGATACCCAGCGCCGTCCCGACGATTGGATTGAGGTCGGCCGTCGCCTCGACGTACCGGTCGGCAAGGCGGCGCGGTGTGGAATCTGGCGCGCTGTCCGGCGGGGTCATCGTGTCATCAGCAGGATGATGGGCATGCCCCATCCTTACAGCGGTGACCCTGAGCACGCCTTGACGCCCCGGTTCGCAGGCTGCACTCTCACAGCAGATCGCGGGGGTCGCGAGTCGCCACCCCACGTCCACACCTAGAGGGTGACTGCCATGCAGATTCCAGCCGCGTTCGAGTACGCCCGCGCGGACAGCATCGACCACGCCCTTCAACTCCTCGCTGAGCATGGACCCGAGTCCCGGGTGATCGCCGGCGGGCACAGCCTCCTGCCGATGATGAAGCTCCGGCTGGCCAACCCGGAATGGCTGATCGACATCAACGATTTGACCGACCTGGAGCACATAACCGAGGACGGCGACTGGCTGCGAGTCGGCGCGCTGACCCGGCACGTGACGCTGCTGGAGTCCGACATCGTGGCCGGGCACTTCCCGATCGTGCGGGACGCGGAAAAGACCATCGCCGACCCCCTGGTTCGCAATCGCGGCACCATCGGCGGATCGCTGTGCCAGGCCGACCCGGCCGAGGACCTGTCGACCGTCTGCCACGTGCTGCGTGCCGAGTTGGTCATTCGGGGCCCCAACGGCGACCGCACGGTGCCGATGAAGGAACTGCACCGCGGCCCGTACGAGACCACCGTCGAGCCGAACGAGATCCTGACCGAGATCCGCTGGCCGATCCGGGCCCGCTCGTCCAGCGCCTACACGAAGGTCGAGCGCCGGGTCGGCGACTGGGCCACGGCCGCCTCCGGAGCATCGGTGACGATGGGCTCCGGGGGACAGATCGAGGACGTCACGATCGGCCTGACCGCGGTCGGACTGGACGGCAGTACGGCGACGCGCGCGCAGGACGCGGTCCGCGGCCAACAGCCGAGCGAGGAGCTGTACGCCGAGGCCGGCCGGCTGGCCGCCGAGGACTGCAACCCGGTGGAGGATCAGCGCGGCACGGAGGCCTACAAACGCCACCTGGCCGACGAGCTGACCCGACGCGTCCTGCGCAAGGCCGTCGAACGCCTCATGTCCACCGCCGAAGCAGGGAGCTGAGTCCGTGCAGATCACGATGACTGTCAACGGCGACGCGGTGACCCGCGAGGGCGAACCGCGGGTGCTGCTCGTGCATTTCCTGCGCGACGTGCTAGGGCTGACCGGAACCCACTGGGGCTGCGACACGAGCAACTGCGGGCTGTGCACGGTGCTGATGGACGGCGTACCGGTGAAGTCCTGCACGGTGCTCGCGGTGATGGCCTCCGGGCATGACATCCGCACCGTCGAGGGGATGGCATCCGGCGGCACGCTGGACCCGGTCCAGCAAGGGTTCATGGAGGAGCACGGGCTGCAGTGCGGCTTCTGCACGCCGGGCATGATGCTCACCGCCCGCGCGCTGCTAGATAAGGATCCCCACCCCACTGACGAAGTCATCCGGGAAGCCATCTCCGGGCAGATCTGCCGCTGCACCGGCTACGCCACGATCGTCCGGTCCATCCAGTGGGCAGCCGCCCATCCCGCAGGCTCCTCGCAGGTCGAGACCCCGGCGGCCGAGCCCGAAACTGCCGAGCCCGAAACTGCCGAGGTGAGCGCGTGACCGCTGTCGAAGAGCGCCCCAGCAATCCCGCCGCCGGGGCCAGCGACCGGCCGATCGGCTTCGGCCGGATTCAGCGCAAGGAGGACCCCCGCTTCATCCGCGGCAAGGGTCACTACCTCGACGACGTCGTCCTACCAGGGATGCTGCACGGCGCCATGCTGCGCTCGCCGTACGCCCACGCGAAGCTCATCTCGATCGACACGTCGGCGGCGCTCGCCCGCCCGGGTGTGCACGCTGTCATCACCGGGAAGGACCTCGAGGGTCTCAACCTGGCCTGGGCGCCCACCTTGTCCGCCGACGTGATGGCGATCCTGGCGACGGACAAGGTCCGGTTCCAGGGCCAGGAGGTGGCCTTCGTCGTCGCCGACGACCGCTACGCCGCCCGCGACGCGCTGGAGTTCATCGACGTCGAATACGAGGCGCTGCCACCGGTCATCAACGCCCGCAAGGCGCTGGACCCGGACGCTCCGGTCATCCGCACCGATCTCGAAGGCCGGACGGACAACCACATCTTCGACTGGGAGGCCGGCGACTCCGCGGAGACCGACGCGGTCTTCGCCCGCGACGACGTCGTGATCGTCGCCGAGGACATCGTCTACCCGCGGGTGCACCCTGCGCCGATGGAGACCTGCGGCGCGGTCGCCGACTATGACCCCATCGACGGCAAGCTCACGTTGTGGGAGACCACGCAGGCACCGCACGCGCACCGCACGCTGTACGCCATCGACGCCGGCATCCCGGAGCACAAGATCCGGGTCATCTCCCCCGACATCGGCGGCGGCTTCGGAAACAAGGTCGGCATCTATCCCGGGTACGTCTGTGCCGTCGTCGGCTCGATCGTGACCGGCAAGCCG
>JACCXW010000337.1 GCA_013696785.1 Geodermatophilaceae bacterium
GCCGCGACCGGTGCGGCGACGGGCTGCGCCGCCATCGGCGCCGGCGTCGCCTTGACGGCCTTGCTCGCCGCCACCGGCTGGGCGGCCTTGGCCGCCGGGGCCGGGAATGCTTCCTTGAGCCGCCGAGCGACGGGTGCCTCGACCGTCGACGACGCGCTCTTTACGTACTCGCCGAGCTCGCTGAGCTTCTCGAGTACCGCCTTGCTGCTGAGACCGAGCTCTTTCGCGAGCTCATGTACCCGGGCCTTGCCTGCCATCGGACTCCTCGTCTCGAGGCCGGCGGTAACCCGCTCGACCCCTCGTTACTGGGTGTGCGCTCTCATGGAAGCGTCATCGCTTGCTCATACGGGTCGACCTGCTCTCACACGGACACGCACGAGACGTTCTCGTGCGCTGTGGTGCAACTGCCTGCTACTTCTCCGAGCTGCGTTCCCCAGGGCGTCGTGAGGATACGACGTGCTCGCGGACCGCAGCGGTGTCGGCTGGCCCGGTGAGGCGCAAGGCCCGCCCGAACGCCCGACGCCGCTCCGCAAGATCGAGGCAGCCGGGGTTGGGGTGCACGTGCGCACCGCGACCGGTGAGGCGGCGACGAGGATCCGGAACAAGGCGGTTGCCATCCGGGCCCGGGTCGCCACCGACTGCCACGACTCGTAGCAACTCGGAGACCGGCGAACGCTGGCGGCACCCGATGCAGGTCCGAACGGGATACGGCCGAATCGGCTGATCCCTGGATTGCAATGGGCGCGACGGCGTACGCCGAACCGTCACACAGTCTAACCTGTCCCCGGCGCGGAGTGTTCCACGGTGTCGGGCACGGTCTCGGTCTCGGGCACATCGGCTTGGGTGTCGCTGCGGATGTCTATCCGCCAGCCGGTGAGGCGGGCGGCCAGCCTGGCGTTCTGCCCCTCCTTGCCGATGGCGAGGGACAGCTGGAAATCCGGTACGACGACGCGCGCGGCCCTGGCATCCGGGTCGACGACGGTCACGCTGATGACCTGCGCCGGGGACAACGCGTATCCGACGTAGCTGGCTGGGTCGTCGGAGTAGTCGACGATGTCGATCTTCTCCCCGTGCAGCTCGCTCATGACATTGCGTACCCGCGCACCCATCGGGCCGATGCACGCTCCCTTGGGGTTGACGCCGGAAACCCTGGACCGGACCGCGATCTTCGATCGGTGCCCCGCCTCACGGGCGACGTTGACGATCTCGACGGCGCCGTCGCCGATCTCCGGGACCTCGAGTGCGAACAGCTTGCGGACCAGGTTGGGATGCGTCCGGCTCACCGTGACCTGGGGTCCGCGCGCGCCCTTGACCACCGAGACGACGTAGCACTTGATCCTGGCGCCGTGCTCGTAGACCTCACCTGGGACTTGTTCGGCATGCGGCAGGACCGCCTCCACCTTGCCGATGTCCACGAGCACCATGCCGCGTTCGTTGCGGCCGCCGTGCGCCTGGATGATCCCTCCGACGATGTCGCCCTCCTTGCCGGAGTATTCGCCGTACGTCCGCTCGTTCTCGGCATCCCGTAGCCGCTGCAGGATCACCTGCTTCGCTGTGCTGGCGGCGATCCGGCCGAAGTCGTTCGGTGTGTCGTCGTACTCCCGGAGGACGGCCCCCTCGGCGTCCACCTCCTGCGCCCACACGACGACAGCGCCGCTCTTGCGGTCGATCTCGACGCGCGCATGGTCATGGCCGACGCCGGTGTGGCGGTAGGCCATGACCAGAGCGGTCTCGATCGCGCTGACGACGGTGTCGAAGGAGACCTCCTTCTCACGTTCGATCAGCCGCAGCGCGGCGATGTCGATGTTCACGACTCGTCCTCCCTAGGCTGCGACACGCTCGGACGGTTGAACTCGACCTCCACGCGGGCGGTGGCGATCTGCGGATAGGCCAGCTCGTGTTGCGCTCCGGCGACGTCGAGGACGACGGTGTTCTCGTCGCTGCGCAGGACGCGCCCGCGGACCGTGCCATCCTCGTGCCGGGTCACCGTGACGAGCCTCCCCTCGGCCCGCCGCCAATGCCGTGGCTGGGTCAAGGGGCGGTCGACGCCGGG
>JACCXW010000248.1 GCA_013696785.1 Geodermatophilaceae bacterium
GTTCGTGGAGAGCGGTCGGCGCGGCGCCCGCAAGCGCTGGAACGGCCCGAGGATCGCTCGCCTTGACGAGCTCGACCCCGCCGTCCGCGACGCCGTCATCACGCTGATCGAGGCCGCGAAGACGCGCCGCGTCGACCGGCCCTCATCGCCCACCCCCGAGGCCGCCTGAGCGGCGCCCCCATCAAACGATGGAGACCGGGGGCGGCCACCACACCGCGCACCCGGCCTCCGATAGGAGACCGTCGCTGTGAACATTCCGATCTCCGGCACACAGACTACCGCAACCACGCTGGTTCCCACGTCCTATCGCCACGGGTTCGAGGGCTGCGGCGACCGCATCCCGTCGCCACACCCGGCCTGCCAGGAGCTGTACGCCCCCTTCCTCGCCGGCGAGCGGCTGCACCGCACCTTCGCCCGGATCGTCGTCTGCCGCTGCGGCGCCGCTTGGCGCGAGGTGGCGGCATGACCCCGGCGCAGCTCGCCTTCATGCAAACCCACGACGGGCGGCGGCACGACGAGAGCTACTTCGAGGCCCTCAAGGCGCTCGGCGATGAACACCACGTTGACGATGGCCACGTTGAGGATGGTGATGAACACCAGCTCGATCATGGTGATGAAGTCCCGGAGCCGAAGCCGCTCCGACTCGTCAATACCCCCGACGAACGCACTGCAACCGTGCAACCGCCCGCCCTCGCCGGCGAGGAGCGCATCCTCGACCGGTTCGCCGACGAGGTACTCCGGATCGGCGTGGTCGGAGAGCGGCACATCCTCCAGCTCACCTACCTGGTCGTGGTCACCAGGCACTTCGACCGCGTCGTCAACCTGGCACTGAAAGGACCGTCCGCCGGCGGGAAGAGCTTCCTGCTCGAGACGGTCCTCCGCTACTTCCCGGAGTCGGCGTACTACGTCCTGAGCGGGATGAGCGAGCACGCGCTCGTCTACGACGACGAGCCCCTGGTCCACCGGATGCTCGTGATCTACGAGGCGGCCGGGATGGCCGGCGACATGCAGACGTACTTCATCCGGTCGCTGCTGTCCGAAGGACGGATCCGGTACGTGACCGTGATCAAGGCGAAGAACGGCCCCGAGAAGAAGCTGATCGACCGGCCGGGCCCGACCGGGCTGCTGACCACCACGACGGCCATCCACCTCCATCCCGAGAACGAGACGCGCCTGATCAGCGCGACCGTCACCGACGCACCGCACCAGACGGCGGCGATCATGCTGGCCCAGGCCGGGCTCGCCGCTGAACCGGACGTCCGCCGCTGGCACGAGCTCGACCGCTGGGTCTCGCGCAACGTCGGCCCCGTTACGATCCCCTTCGCGACCGCCCTCGCCAGGGCGGTGCCGCCGGTAGCCGTGCGCCTGCGCAGAGACTTCCCGGCCGTCCTGGCCCTGATCCGGGCGCACGCCCTGCTCCACCAGGTCCACCGTGATCGTGACGATGACGGTGCCATCCTCGCCTCCCTCGAGGACTACGGCGTGGTCAGGGAGATCGTCGCTCAGCTCATCGGCGAGGCCGTCGAGCGGACCATTCCGGCCACGGTTCGCGAGACGATCGCGAAGGTGGCGGATCTCACCCTTGCCGGCGGCGAGACCACAGTCCAGCAGATCGGCAACACCCTCGGGCTCGACAAGTCCGCTGCTTCCCGCCGGGTGCGTGTCGCGATCGACCGCCGCTATCTCAAGAACCTCGAGGACAAGCGCGGCCGTCCCAGCCGGATCGTGCTGGGTGACCCGCTGCCCGAGGACGTGACCATCCTGCCGACCGTCGAGGACCTCGAGCGGTTGCACGGTTGCAGTGCATTCCCAGGGGGTGAAGCAGAGATGGCCGTCGAGGTCGACTACCCGGCGTCCGCGTGGGACGTCGACGAGCCGGAGGCGGCGTCGTGAGCCGACCGCCCAAGTACGACTGGACGGGCACCGTCCTCCCGGCGGCGGCCGCATTCGTCGAAAGCTTCGACATCGGCGTGACGCTCAGGCAGTGCTTCTACTTCCTCTTCTCGCGCGGCCACATCGAAAACACAAAGCAGGACTACCAGAGTCTGTCGGCGTGGACGACGCGCGCTCGGGACGCCGGCAGGTTCCCGGACTTCATCGACAACGGTCGGTGGATCAACCGCTACCCGTATACGTTCGGCGGTTCGGACGACGCGCACGAGTGGCTGCGGACCCACTACCGACGTGACCGCGCCGAGTTTGCCGACGTGTCCATCTATCTCGGCGTCGAGAAGGCCGGCCTGGCGGCGCAGCTCAACTACTGGTTCCAACCGCTAGGAATCCCGATCCTCCCGCTCGGCGGCTGGTCATCGCAGACATTCCGGGAGTCGGTCCGGCGCGAGATCGTGCGCCGGAGGCGACCGGCCGTGCTCATCTACGCGGGCGACCTCGACCCGTCGGGCGCGTACATCGGCCAGAGCTTCGCGGAGAAGGTCGGCGCCTTTACTCAGGTGGTCCGCATCGGGCTGAACGTCGACCAGCTCGCCGGACTGCCCGAGAATCCTTACCCCGAGAAGAAGCTCGCGAACCCGCTCATCGGTCGGTTCCAGCGCGAGTTCGGACCGCAGCTCGTCGCTCGTGGGTATCCCGAGCTCGTGCAGTTCGAGCTCGACGCACTCGAGCCGGCTCAGCTACGTGCCATCTATCGCGACGGCATCCGACCCTATTTCGACGCGTCGGCATTCATGCGCTCGCGCGACTTGGAGCGCGAAGACCTCGTGGAAATCGAGCGCCGATGGGCAGCCGCATGACATGACGAAACGGCGGCCAGGTGCCGCTCACCCAACCGCCGTTCTGCTTGTGCAAGGGAAAGGATACCAACCATGGATGCTCAGCTGGAAGAGCTCAGGACGATCGCGAGCGACATGATCTGCGTCGATGTCATGCTGCGACCGGACCGGTCAGGATTCGCGGCCTTCGAGTGGTTTGGCGATGGCGTCCGCGTCGTCACCGACGGGACGTACGAGCGCGTCCGGACCGACCTACTTGACCGGAGGGAGTGGG
>JACCXW010000249.1 GCA_013696785.1 Geodermatophilaceae bacterium
GAGGGACAGTCAGCAGTGCGCATGCCTTGGCGGCACAGCCCGGCCGAGGACCGTCGAGTGGCTCGCGTTGCCGGAGCCGCCTCGGCGGCAGCGGCGGTGGCGGCCGCCGCCGAACTGGAGGCGGCCCTCGCCGTACCGGCCGACCCGAGCGCGGCGGCATTCTTCGACGTGGACAACACGATGATGATGGGCGCGTCGACATTCCACTTCGCGAGGGGGCTCGCCGCTCGCGGCTTCTTTACCAACCGCGACCTGGCCAGCTTTGCGTGGCAGCAGATCAAGTTCCGGGTGCGCGGCGTGGAACACCCCGAGGACGTCCGTGCCGCGCGGGAGAACGCGCTCAGCTTCGCCAAGGGCATCTCCGTGGACGAGGTGGTCTCCCTTGGGGGGGAGATCTACGACGAGGTCATGGCCGAGCGCATCTGGTCCGGTACCCGGGCGCTCGCCCAACTGCATCTGGACGCCGGACAGCGGGTCTGGCTGGTCACCGCTACACCGGTCGAACTCGCCCAGATCATCGCCCAGCGACTCGGGCTGACCGGCGCGTTGGGCACCGTCAGCGAAGTGACGGCGGGCCGCTACACCGGGCGGCTGGTCGGGGAGATGATGCATGGGGAGGCCAAGGCCGAAGCGGTCAAGGCACTCGCCGCCCGCGAAGGGCTGGCCCTGGCCCGCTGCGCGGCGTACAGCGACTCGATCAACGACCTGCCGATGCTTTCGCTGGTCGGTCAGCCGGTGGCTATCAACCCCGACGCCGACCTCAAGACGGTGGCTCGGGAACAGGGGTGGCAGATCCGGGACTTCCGGACCGGCAGAAAGGCCGCCCGGATCGGCGTTCCCAGCACCCTCGCGGCAGGTGCCTTGGCCGGTGGGGTCGCCGTCGGCATCGCCGTCCGCCGCCGTCTTCGAGCGTGACGGACCACTTTGCCTGCGCTGTGGCCGCGGCCGCGGGGCTTACGTCCGGACTGCGGGGCCACCCGGCAGGCAGAGTGCGTCAGGACCAGACGGAGCGACGCTGTGCGAGCAGCGTGAAGAGGGTCTGCTGAATCGTCTCGCGCACCTGGTCGGTGAGGTTGAACACGAGCATCGGGTCGTCAGCGGCGCCCGCGCCGTAGTGGGCGGTCTCGATCGGTTCACCGAAGTCGATCAACCACTTGCTCGGCAGTGGAATCAGTCCCAGCGGCCCCAGTAGCGGAAATGTCGGCGTGATCGGGAGGTAGGGCAAGCCCAGCAGCCGGGCCAGCGTGGCGAGATTGGCCACCATCGGGTAGATCTCCTCGGCCCCCACGATCGACACCGGGATGATCGGTACACCGGTGCGCAACGCCGCGGAGACGAAGCCGCCACGACCGAAGCGCTGCAGCTTGTACCGCTCGCTGAACGGCTTCCCGATCCCCTTGAAACCCTCGGGCCACACGCCGGCGATCTCACCCGCCGACAGCAGTCGTTCCGCGTCGGGATTGCAGGCCAGCGTGTGCCCGGCCTTGCGAGCCACGGCGCCGACCACGGGCAGGGTGAACACCAGATCGGCGGCGAGCATCCGCAGCGCCCGGCCGGCAGGATGGTGATCGCGCAGCGCCACGCCGGTCATGAGGGCATCCAGCGGCACCGTGCCGCTGTGGTTGGCGACGACGAGCGCGCCCCCCGTGCTGGGCACGTTGTGCAAGCCGATCGCCTCCACCCGGAACCAGCGCTCGTACAGCGGGCGTAGCGGCGGCATGATGACGTGATCGGTCAGGTCGGGATCGAAGCCGAACTCGTCAACCGTGTAGTCACCGGTCAGCCGGCGGCGCAGGAACGCCAGCCCGCCGGCGAGCCGACGTTCCAACGCCGACTCGACCCGGGGCTGCTCGTCGGCTGCCGCTACCGGCGGCGCGGGCTCCGGCCGCGGACCGCGCAGCGGGATCACGGTCACCTCAGACCCGACCCAGTCGCCGGGTCAGGCGGAGAACATGAGCCTGTACGGATGCCAGCCGCGCCGGGTCGATCACCGGCCGCAGGTTCCGGCCGCGGACGAAATCGTCGAACGCCTCGAGCGTCGTGTAGCGCGGCCGGTAGCCGAAGTCGGCCTTCAGTCGCGTGGTGTCCACAACCCGGCCGTGGTTGAGGAACCGGCGTTGCTCCGTCGTGTAGTCCAGTCCCCCCGCATGGCCAAGTGCCCAGTCGACTATGCCGGCAGTGAATCCAGGCAGCGGGAGACCAACCCTGCCTGCTCGGCGGATCGCCTGGGAGAGCAGCATCACGCCGTCCGCGCCGACGTTGAACACACCCGGCAACTCGTGCAGCGTCGCCCTGAGCAGTACCTCCAGCGCGTCGTCCTCGTGCAGCACCTGCAACCGCGGGTCGAACCCGAGAACCGTCGGTACGACGGGCATTGCGAAGTACTCGGTCAGCACTGACGCCACGTGGGGGCCGATGAAATTCGTGAACCGCAGCACCGACAGCGTGACGTCGGGCCGCCGGCGAGCGAAGCCGCGGATGTAGCCCTCGATCTCCATGGCGTCCTTGGCGTACCCCGAGGACGGCTGTGAACGCGGTTCCATCGTCTCGGTGAACATCGCCGGATCGCGCGGACTGCTGCCGTACACCGCGGTCGTCGATTTCACAACGAGGCGCCGGACCGTTTCTGCCTTCTGGCACGCAGCGAGCAATTGCATCGTGCCTATGACGTTCATTTCTTTCATCGACGACCGACCACCGGAGTCATGCGGCGCGGCCCTGATGTTCATGTGTACGACGGTGTCCACGCCCGCGGTCGTGATGACCTTGCCGATCAGTGGGTTGCGGATGTCCGCGCGAACGAACTCGGTGCGGCCGAGATTCGCGCGCAATTCGCGACTGGGCGGCAGAGCGTCGACCCCGATGACCCGCTCGATCGACGGCACGTCGCACAGGGTGCGGGCCAGTCGGGCGCCGAGATAGCGGCTGACACCGGCTACCAGGACGACCTTCGGCGTCATCTCGACTCTCCGGTCCCAGCGGGGTCCGGCGCGGCCGCGGGTCGGCCCCAGGGGGCGCCGGCCGGGTCGCCGGTTTCCCGCGACAGGGGTGGGGTCCGTTACTTCTTGTTGCGTCGCTGGACGCGGGTCTTCTTCAACAGCTTGCGGTGCTTCTTCTTCGCCATCCGCTTACGCCGCTTCTTGATGACCGAGCCCATACAGAGTCCCTTGCCGATCTTGAATGGATCACGATGGTCGCCGTAGAGCCGCCCCACCGCCCGCGCCGCTCGGCGCGATCCGGCCGCCAGCCTACCCGCGCCCCGCCAACGCGCCGAAGCCACCGGGCTCGCAGGGATCGACCCACGCGTCAGGCGGTGTCCGTGAAGGCGTCGCGCAGGTAGTCGTGCACCGCCCGTTCGGGAACGCGGAAGGACCGTCCGACCCGCACGGCGGCAAGTTCGCCGGAGTGCACCAGCCGATAGACCGTCATCTTCGACACCCGCATCAAGGCCGCGACCTCGGCCACGGTGAGAAAAGACACTCCGGACAGCCCGGTATCCGGCCGGGGGGAAACCCCGTCCGTCCCGGGTCGCGACGAACCTGAAGCAACCATGCAGTCACCGAACTCTCGGCACGGGCCATGCCGTCTGGCTTCCCCGCCGACGGATCAAAGACACGCACGTGCTTGGCGCAGCGTAGCGGTACGGGAGTGACGCAGCGATAGCAACTTTGCGTAAAGGGGTTTGATCGCACTGTCACGCCTGCTCGCGGCCCAATTCCACCGAGCGATCCCGGGCCGCCTCGATCGCCGCGATCAGGGCGGCGCGGACCCCGTGTCGCTCCAATTCGCGCACCGCCATGATCGTGGTGCCGCCCGGTGAGGTGACCGCTTCGCGCAGCTGGACCGGGTGTTCGCCGGTGTCGCGCAACATGGTTGCGGCTCCGAGCGCAGTCTGCACGATCAGCTCCGCGGCTAGTGCGCGTGGCAGCCCGAGCAGGATGCCGGCGTCGATCATTGCCTCGACGAGGAAGAAGAAGTACGCCGGACCGCTGCCGGAAAGGGCCGTGACGGCGTCTTGCTGCGACTCCGGGACCCGCACCACCTTGCCGACGCTTGCCAGCACGCTTTCCGCGGCGGCCAGGTGCTCCGGCCCGGCATGCGTTCCCGCGCTGATGGCACTCATCGCCTGGTCGACGAGCGCGGGAGTGTTGGGCATGACGCGAACGACCGGCGTACCGGCCGGGAGGGAACGCTCGATCCTGGCGGTGGGGATGCCCGCTGCGACGCTGACGACGAGCTGTCCGGGGCGGACGTTCGGAGCCAGCTCGTCGAGCAGGTCCGCGATGTCCTGGGGCTTCACCGCAATGAGCAGGATTTCCGACGCAGCGACTGCGTCCACTGTGGACAGAGCTCGGACGCCGTACGTTTCGCTGAGGTGCGCGGCCCGCTCCGGATGCCGCTCGCACACCACGATCGTGCCGACCGTGCGAGCGCCGCGCAGCAGGCCCGAGACGAGCGCCTCTCCGATCTTGCCGCCACCGAACACGGCCAGCGAGTCCACTGTGGACGTCACTTCCTGCTGGAGAGCGCGCGGAGGAAGAACACGACGTTCGCCGGCCGTTCGGCGAGTCGGCGCATCAGATACCCGAACCACTCCACGCCGTACGGGACGTAGACCCGCATCGTGTGCCCAGCGGCGGCCAGTCGCAGCTGTTCCTCCGGCCTGATGCCATAGAGCATCTGGTACTCCCAGCCGTCCTTCGGGCGCCCGAACCAGGCCGCCCGCTCACCGGCGATCTCGACCAGTCGCGGATCGTGGGTTGCGAACATCGGATAGCCCGCTCCGGACATCAACACGTTGATGCAGCGGACGTAGGACCTGTCGACATCCTCGGCCGTCTGGAAGGCGACCGACTCCGGCTCGGCGTACGCGCCTTTGCACAGCCGGACCCGGGATCCGGCGAAGGCCAGGTCCCGGCAGTCCGCCTCGGTTCGGCGCAGGTATGACTGCAGTACGGCGCCGGTCGAGGGGAAGTCGCGACGCAGCTCGCGCAGGATGCCCAGAGTCGAGTCGGTGGTGGTGTGGTCCTCCATGTCGAGGGTGACCGTCGTGTCGGCCTTGCCTGCGGCGGCGCAGATCTCCTGCGCCACGCCGAGAGCAAGTTTCTCGTCGACGAGCTGTCCCACCGCCGACAGCTTGACGCTGACCTCGGCGCCCGGAGTCAACCCGTTCTCGGCGAGCTGTTCCAGCAGCGCGGTGTAGGCCTCACCCGTCGCCCGCGCATGCGCCTCGTCCGCGGTGTCCTCGCCCAGGCGGTCCAGGCTTACCTGAAGCCCGCGCCCGAGCAGCGCGCGCGTTGCGGTTATCGCATCCTCGGCGTACTCCCCCGCGACGAATCTGCGCACGACACTGCGGCTGATCGGGGCACCCGCGACGACCTTCTTCACGGTGCCGTTGCGAGCAGCGGCGAGGATTGCGGAACGCAGCACCGGGTCAGGCTACGTCGCCGCCGGTGGGCGGCCGGTCAGGGCTGTTCGCGCAGGGGTGCGTAATTGGACTCGAAGACCCGCTGACCGAACCACCTGAGTGCCACACCGCGCAGCGCCGGCGGTAGCGAGCGGGCCCGGTCGCGACGATGCGTCTGGGCACGGACCCAGTCGGTACGCCGTCGGCGGCGCAGTTCATAGGCTTCCAGTGCCGATCGGAGGTCGGCCGCGGCGGTGAGGGACTCGACCAGGACGAGGGCGTCCTCCAGCGCCATAGCGACTCCCTGCGCCATATTCGGCGAGGTCGCATGTGCGGCATCACCGATCAGCAATACGCCACCGCGCGACCACGATTCGAGCGCGACCTCCTCGATGACCCCGGTCTGTACGACGCTCGTCTCCCCGGCTGCATCGAGGGCGGCCAGCAGGCTCGGGACCGGCTCGGCGTAGTCGGCGAGCAGAACATCCAGCGGCTGCGGCGGCTCACCTGGCGGGCCGTCGCAGTAGCAGTACACCAAGCCGTCCCCGATCGGAATCGTCAGGAACGCCGATCCCCGACCCAGCAGGACCGACCACTGCTCCGGCTGATCCGGCTGTTGGGGCTGGTGTGGCTGGGGCCAAGGCAGCACGAATCGCCGCGCGACCTGACCCACCGGCCGAATCGCCTCCGGACCGAAGACAAGCCGCCGCACCGAGGAGTGCACTCCGTCCGCGCCGAGTACGACGTCGTACCGCTCGCTGTGTCCTGTCCCGAATCCGACCGTCACACCGTTGGTTTCGACCTGTAGAGCCGCCGGTTCGGCCCCCCACCGGATCGGCACGTCCTCGATTCCGGCGAGCAGGATCTGGCGCAAGGCAGCCCGGCGCAGAGCCACGCACGGGCCCACACCGCTCCACCACTGAGCCACGTCGACGTCGAAGAGCAGCCGCCCGCGGTGGTCAGCCGTGCGCTGCACCGCAATCGGGGCCAGCGCTATCGACGACCTGCGTGCCCAGTCCCAGTGCATGCAGGGCACGCACGGCATTACCGGGGAGGTAGACACCCGCGCCCTCGCTGGTCGGGCCGGCCGCCCGTTCGACGATCTCCACGGCGGCACCCCAGCCGCGAAGCGCACGGGCGGCGGCGAGTCCGGCGATGCCTGCGCCGACAACAAGAATCCGAACATCATTGGGGTGGATGAGCGCTACCTCCTCCCGGAATCGGCGGCGGCCGCATTCGCTACGGAACGACGCCGCGGATGTGCGTCCAGCATGCTCCGGACGTGATCGGCCACTTCGGTCGCGTCCTTGGTCATGCCGGGCAGTTGGCCGGAGCCAGCTCGGCCGGCGGATCCAGCTCGACCGCTACGTCGGCGTCGTCGGGATCGGCGGGCGGCGCATCCGCATGTGTCCGGCTGATCATCTCGTCGATCATCGCGCGCGCCCGGATAACGAAGGCATCCCTGATTGCCACATTCGCCGCGGCACTGCCGTCGAAGTGCAGTCGCTCGCCGTCGACCGTCACCAGTCGCCCAACCAGCGCTCGCTTGGGTGCGGGACCCTCCGCCGGGTGCGCGGCTGCGCGCCCCCGAGGTCGCCGCGGTCGTGACACGCAAGCATGCGGCGCCGCGTCGCCCCCGACGCGGCCGCTCCAGATGTCGCCCCGAGCCGCCGCTGACCGTGGCTCACAGCACCTCAGCGATCAGAGCGGCGGCTCGGACCGCACCGTCTCCTTCCACCGGCAGGTACTCCGTCGGGCGGCCGATCGCGGCGGTGATAGCCGTGGCGATGGAGTCGGGGTCCGATTCGCGATAATCCATGCGTTGCCCTGCCCCGTAC